>JAUIKB010000275.1 GCA_030430975.1 Polyangia bacterium | reverse complement strand
GTCTGAAGGCACGAGGGTTTGGCGACATCACGGTGGCGGACGGTTGGGGAGGTCGAGCGAGTGACTGGAATCGGCTGATCGCCGTGTCCGGTTACGAAGCTATGGCTGAGCAGGAGCGCGTGCGATTGGTCGCGCTAGCCGATGACGGGGTCTTCGACAAGGCCCCCGGCAAGCCCGGTCAGGCGCTGCAGATAAGCGGGATGGATCAGACGGCCGTGCCCAAGCTGTTGATGCCCAAGATACTGGCGGAACACCTGCTGCGCGGCTTGGTTATTTCTGTACCAAAACTCAAGGCGCATCGGTTCAGCGTTATCTCGTCCGGGATTAAAGGCCTGCAGGGAACCGTCATGCTAAGCCATGCTCGCCCAGCGTACCGTCAGAAGTGGCGGATGCATGCCGAACTCACCGGCGCGCTGAAGCTGTTGAAGAATGGCGACCCTGGAGGCCATCGTGCGTACCGTCGCGCCCTCGACCGCTTTACCGCGCGCATCGTGGACGTGCTGGCCGTAGAGGCGCCTCACGTGGTGCTCGTCGACGGTACGCCAGCGATCGGCGGCGACGGCTTCAATCGGATTCAGTCCCTCAGCCCCAACATCGCGATCGGTGGCCGCAACACGATCCTGGTGGACCGCGTCGGGGCGGAGTTTCTCGGTCTGTGGAAGAACGAGAACCTGGCTTCGCAGCTCTACGGTCACCACACAAGCCCGCTCATCACCGCAGCGGCGAAGCGATTTCGATTGGATTTGGACACTGTGCAGATTTTGGGTGGGGGCGCCGCTCTGTTGGCGGAACCGCGCTCGGCGGTGTTCCGGAGCATGAACGGTTTTGCGCTTCGGTCAGCGCCGCTCGCACGCGTACCGGCGGCGCCGCCCAGCGGGTCCGCTAGTGCCAAGGCTTCCGCGTCAGTCAACGCCGACGTCACGCCGGGCGCGTCAGCGCTCGCGCCATCTGCGTCGTCCGGACCGCTGCCGTCGCCGAGCGTGCCCAAACCGGCGGCCCAGCTGCCGGCGATTCACGCTGAGTTCGTCGCGCTGGCGCCAACCGTCGACGGCAAACTCGACGATCGGGTCTGGAAGGCGGACAACTGGACGACCTTCGACACCGACTACAGCGGCGCGCGCACGCCGATCAAGACGCGCGTGCAAATCGTGTGGGCGTCCAAGGCGCTGTACATGGCCTGGCGTCTCGACTCCGCCCACTTCAACACGGATCGCTCGAAGCCCGTGCGAACCGAGCGCCAAGGGTTGTTTCGAGAAGACTGCGTGGAGCTGTTCCTGACGCCCGACGCGTCCGCACCGAAGCGGTACTATGAGGTTGAGGTCGGACCGTTCGGCCACTTCTTGGATCTCGACGTCAACCGAGCCAAGGGCCGCTACGACACCGATTGGTCAAGCGGGATCCGAGTGGCCGCTACCCGCGACGAGAGCGCGCACACCGCGAACATCGAAGTGCAGCTGGCCAGCGCGGACATCGCTCGCCTGCTTCACGCCGGCAAGCGCTATCGCATTGGCCTGTTTCGCGTCGAGGGGAAGTCACCGCGCCGCTATCTGGCGTGGAGTCCGCCTCGTACGGCGAAACCGAACTTCCACGTTCCAGCCGCGTTCGGCACGTTGGAACTCAATGCGGCGCAGCTCGACGCTGCGCCGTGATGCTCAGCAATCATCGGCGTAGTTGGCCGTATGCAGCATCCCCAGCGTGATCGTCCAGGCGGGAGTTCCTTGCTTGTTTCCGCGATAGTTGACCGTCGTCCATGCGTTGCCACCGGTTTGTCCGAGCGACTTCTTGGCGCGTTTGAGCAACACACCCGGGTTGCAGCGAGGTTCGCGAATCGGCACTTGGTTCTTGCAGCCGCCCTTCGATGGTGTCGCCATCATCGATAACGCGGTGGCCATGACGACGACGCACGTCTTATCGCTGCCGAGGAAACGGTAGCTGGCCGTGTTCATGATGCTCGACTTTAGATCGACCTTGCCGTGCTCGTTGAGGCCGTTGATCGTGATGCCGATCAGTTTCGGGCCTTTGGTGTGACCGCCCGCGAGGCGCCTCATTTCCGGCAGCTTGCCCATGATATCGAACCCGCCCTTGCCCGCTGACGGACCCGCGGCCGAGGGCGTGAGACCCGGGATGTTGCCGAGGTTGATGCCTGGCACCGCGCCGTCGCTGTCGCTGTCGCTGTCGCTGTCGCCGTCCGGCTGTCCCGCCTTGCCGCTGGCTGTCGAGGCGGGCCGGGCGGCGACCTGCTGGCGATCGTCCATCGCCTTCCACAGCACCAGGGTAAGTGCCGCGATTCCCGCCAGCACGATCGTCGCGCACCCGATGATGGCGTACTTGGCCGCGCCACCGGACTGCGGCGTGCCTTGACCCACGATCACGCCATGCGTCGTCGTGGGCGCCGCGGCCGCGCCATGGTGTGATGGTGTGAGCGGCACCGTTCCATAGCCGGGTGACGGCGCGGTGGGGCCGGTCGACGGGGACGCGCCGTTGGTGGCGTGACCCCCTGGCGTGGGTGACGGCAGAATCGGCGCCGCGCCGATCGGAGCGACCGCGCGCCAGCTGTCGGCCGGCAGGGACTGTGTCGCTTCTCGCAGCGCGGTGGTGAATTCCTGCGCCGTGGCAAACCGGTGCTCTGGCGCCTTAGCGAGCGCTTTGAGGATCACACGTTGGTATTCGATGGGCAGTTCGTGACGCAGCGACCTAGGTTCGGGCGGCGCGCCTTCGATATGGCCCTGCAGCAGTTCGAACAGTTGCGTACCTTCGAACGCGCGTCGAGCGGTCACGCCTTCGAATAACAGCAGTCCGACCGAATACAGATCGCTGCGCGCGTCCGCCGGAAGACCGCGCGCTTGCTCCGGCGACATGTAGTGAGGCGTCCCGAGTAGCGCGCCGGTTTGCGTGGAGCCTTCGATGTTCGACAGGTCCGGGCGCAGCTTGGCGATGCCGAAGTCGAGCAGCTTGGCGCGGCCGTTGGCGGTGACGAAGACGTTGTCCGGTTTGATGTCTCGATGCACGATGCCGTGCGAATGCGCCGCGCCGAGCGCGTCCAGCACTTCCGCGATCAGTGTGGCGTACCCACCGAGCGGAAACGGAGCGTGGTGCGCGATCAGCGAACTCAGCGGAGCCCCGTCGATGTACTCCATCACGATGTAGGGCGCGCCGCTGGGAAAGCTCGCCAGATCGAGCACGTTCACGATGCCCTCATGACGGATGACGTTGGCCGCGCGCGCTTCGGAGAAGAAGCGCGCGACGAGGTTGGGGTTCTCTGCGCAGGCTGCCGACAGCACCTTGATCGCCACGCGGCTGCCGATCGTCGGGTGCACGGCTTTGTAGACCCGCCCCATGCCGCCTTGGCCAAGCAGTCGCGCGACCCGGTAGCTCCCCACGTACTGACCGAGCAATGCATCGCCGTCGGTCGGCAACAGCGACGCGCCGTCGGCCTGGCAGACGCCCGCGTCCGCGCCGGGCGCGCCGCACTCAGGACAGACGAAGGGAAAGGGGCCGTTCACGATCGTGTCTCACCGTTCAACACAGAGCGGTTCATGATACCGCGCTCATGATACCGCGCTTATGACAACCCCCAGAGCGTGCGAGCGCGGTCGCTCACGACCTGCTCAAGGCTATCGGGGACTCGGCTCGCGTGAGGCAGCGCGCCGCCGGCCGTTGAGCCATAGGCGCGGACTGAGGGCCATCGCACGCTGGGCCGCGGCCGGAACCGAGTGTGAACAGAAGTTGGCACAGTTTTTTTTTGCCACCCCTTGCAACGGCGGATGACGTGCACATTCTAGGTTTCGGGCCGACAGACCGACACAAACCGGGGCTTAAACACCCTGGTCGGACCGCCCAAAACCAGGCGCTTCTTGGCGCTATCAATCCGCGTATGGCCGGCGAGCCCGGTCTCTTCCAAGGGAGTTGTCCATGTTCGCACTCTTGAATCCAACCCTATCTCATCCAGTACGTAACGGTCGCCGTGCACGTGTGGAGCCCAATCCTCTGAGCCTGTTGTCCCAAGAGATGGAGCGCCTGTTCGGCGACTTCAATTCGGGCATGGCGATCGGAAACACGCCATACCACGAAGCGGTATTCTCACTTAGAAAGAGCGAAGACGCGGTGACCGTCACCGCGGAGCTTCCGGGAGTTGCCGCCGACGACGTTGAAGTCACCACAGAAAACGGTCAAGTGACCATCGTTGCGAAGCGCAAACTAAGCGTTCCCGACGGGTTCGAAGCACACCGCACGGAGCGTCGCGGCTTCCAGCTATCGCGCACCTTTGCTGTCCCTCGCGACTACTCAACCGAGAACATCACGGCGCACTTGAAGGACGGCCTGTTCACGCTGACCGTCCCGCGCGGCGAGAAGCCGGAACCCAAGAAAATTACGGTGTCTGCCAAGTAGTCGCAGCAGTTAACCCTCAAACACCCTTTACGAGGTACCCGATGTCTGAAGAAAAGAAACTCGAACGACCCCATGCTCGCCTCATTCCGTCTGCGGACTTCTTCGAGAACGACGATGAATTCCTGATGTTCGTCGACCTGCCGGGCGTGTCCCCTGACGACCTGGAACTCAACTACGAGGACGCGGTGTTGCGCCTTTCAGCCAAGACCGAGCGCGCCGAGGGCACCGTCGTGTTCGACCGAACGTTCCAGCTCCCCGACTCGGTTGACCCTGAGGCGCTCGCGGCCGATCTCGAAGCCGGCGTGCTCAAGGTGAGCATGAAGAAGAAGGAAGCGATGCGGCCACGCAAGATCCCTGTAGGTACTCCCGCTACCGCAAGCTAAACGCCTGGCGCACGCCTCCTACGAAGCGCGGACTCCTAGCGGAGTTCGCGCTTCAGGATTTTCCCCGTCGGCCCTTTGGGTAGCTCGTCGATGATCTCGACCACCCGGGGATACTTGTAGGCGGCGAGTTTTTCCTTGCAGTAGTCGATTAGCTCTTGAGGCTCGGCTTTGGCCTCGGGCTTCAGCGCGACGACGGCCTTGACCTCCTCGCCGTGGCTCTCGTGCGGAATGCCGATGACGGCCGCCTCAGCGATGGCGGGGTGCGCGTACAGAACCTCTTCGATCTCTCGCGGATACACGTTGAAGCCGCCGCGGATGACCATGTCCTTCTTGCGGTCGACGATGTAGTAAAAGCCGTCCGCGTCGCGGGTGCCGATGTCGCCGCTGTGGAACCAGCCACCGTCTTTGATCGCTTCGGCGTTGGCTTCCGGGCGCTTGTAGTAGCCCTTCATGATGTTGTGGCCCTTGATGCAAATCTCGCCGGGCGTGTCGGTATCCGTTACCCGCTTGCCGTTCGCATCCTCGAGCATGAACTCGACGCCCCAAATCGGTACGCCCACCGAACCAGGCTTCTTGGGGCGATCCAGGGTGTTGAAGCTCGCAACCGGAGACGTTTCCGAAAGACCGTAGCCCTCCAGGATATTCACGTTGTATTTGGCGTCGAACGCCTTCATCACTTCGACCGGCATCGCCGCTCCGCCGGAGCAGCAGAGCTTGAGCGCCGACAGGTCAAACGACTCGGCTTCGGGATGGTTGAGCAGCGCGAAGTACATCGTGGGCACACCAGCGAACAGCGTGACGCGGTGCTTTTGCATCAGCTGAAACGCTTGCGTGGGTTCGAAGCGAGGCAACAGCACGAGGCGCCCGCCCTGTGACAGTACGCCGTTCTGAATCACCGTTTGCCCGAAGCTATGGAAGAGCGGCAGCACGGCTAGCGCGGTCGTGTCGGCGCTGAGGGGCATGAGCTTGGTTGCGCTGTATTCAGCGTTGTAAAACATGTTGAAGTGGGTCAGCTCGGCGCCCTTAGGTCGGCCGGTGGTCCCCGACGTGTACAAGATGACGGCGGTATCGTCGGGGTTGGTGTCGGGTAGCTCAGACTTTGGCTCGTTGGTCCCGATCAGCGCCGTCATGTTCAGTGCGCCTTCGGGAGCCGAAGTGTTGGTGCGGTCTGCCTTGGCTACGATCAGGTGCTTGCAGGCGTCGACCTTGTTGAAGCCCTTCTGAGCCTCTTCGAGAAACCCCTCCCACACGACTAGTGCGACCGCGTCGGAATCGTCGAGGTGGTAGGCGATCTCGTCAGCCTTCAGCAATACGTTGAGTGGCACCACCGGATTCGCGGCGTAGTGAGCTGCGTAGTAGGCGATCGTGAAGTGCGGCACGTTCGGCAGCATCAGCGCGACATGTTGGCCGCGCTTCAGCCCGAGTCCTTCGAGTGCTGTGGCCAAGCGACGCGCGTAGTCGTGGAGCGTTTGATACGTGATGTCCTGGTCGCCGACGGTGATGGCGACGCGTTCCGGATAACGATGCGCGCTCTCGCGCAGCAGAACTGCTAGATTCAAGCTCATGGAGACCCTCTTTCCAAGGCCAAGATATCATTATCCGACGGCGCTTGTGGCGGTCGCCTTTATCGCACTGCTCGGCTGCAAACGCGGCCGCTCAACCGGCAAGCCCAAGCCGATCCCGACCACAACCGCGTGCGACACCCTCGACCGAGCCGAGTGCCTGAACGCTACGCACTGCACGCTCACCCACGTAGCTAGGGCGCAGTACGACTGTCGCAAATCCGTTGAACGCTGCGAAGTCGGTTTACGGCAACGCGACCGGACGACCTGCGAATCCCGCGGTGCGTGCAAGTGGGATCCGGGCGGATGCTATTGCCCGTTCCCAGGCTACGGATCGACGAAAGTTAAGGACAAGGGAGCACCCGGTGGCGCGTGCGCGTGCGCGGGCGGCAAGCCCCCGCGCTGTGTTCCCGCCGGCCCGGCGCCCGTGCCGAGCGCCCCGTGACGCTGAGCCCAGCCCCCGGGTTGGCTTGTGGCGACATCTGTGATTATGCTGCGCGCCTCGCGCCCGTAGCTCAGCTGGATAGAGCGCTAGCCTCCGGAGCTAGAAGTCGCAGGTTCGAATCCTGCCGGGCGCGCCAGTCTGTTTGGCCTTGTGGTCCAAACTCCTGCCCGGCCGGACTAGGACCTCGCGAACATGTGCTGCGCACATGTACTTCGCTCGGTATCGAATCCTGCCGGGCGCGCCAGTCTGTTTGGCCCTGTGGTCCAAACTCGTGCCCGTTAGGACTAGGACCTCGCCAACACTTGCTTCGCAAGTGCACTTGGCTCGGTATCGAATCCTGCCGGGCGCGCCACTCTGCTTGAAGCGCTACGGCGCTTCTGCGCTGTGGCGCGTCGGATTCGGACCTCGCCAACACTTGCTTCGCAAGTGCACTTGGCTCGGTATCGAATCCTGCCGGGCGCGCCAGTCTGTTTGGCCTTGTGGTCCAAACTCCTGCCCGGCCGGACTAGGACCTCGCGAACATGTGCTGCGCACATGTACTTCGCTCG
>JAUIKB010000274.1 GCA_030430975.1 Polyangia bacterium | reverse complement strand
CCCGGTACGACCTCGTAGGGACGGATGCGGTATGCCATGCCGTTGATCACATCGCCGGCCATGACCGACTTGATGATCGTCAGGAAGAACTCCGGATTCATCTCCAGTCCGCTTTCCTCGCCGGTGGCTTGGCTAAGCCCGCCCTGCTGCTGAAAGAGCATGACGCGGAAGCCGTCGAACCCGGCGTCGCGCAGCGCCTTACGGTACTCGGTGACATACATGCCGAATCGGCACGGTCCGCACGCTCCGGCCGTCAAGAACACGTAGTTGTCGACGACCTCTTGGGCGGTGAGACCCTGCTTGTCACGGAGCGTGATGAGCGCCTTAACGAGGTTGCCGACCGTGAAGTAGGTAGGGTTGCACTGCGCGCGGTTGCCGAATTCCTTGCCGACCTGAAGGGCAGCGTTGTCGGGAACGTCCAAGCACAGGACGTTGTAGCCGAGGCTGGATAGGCCGGCTTCGACCAAGTAGTCGTGAGCCATCGTCAGGCCCCCCACCAGCAGCGTGATCTTCGACTTTTCAGACTTCGTAAACGTAAGCCCGACCATTTCCTCGATCCACTGGTCCGCGTGCTCGAGGCCGAGGCGCTCTCGTTCTTGCTTTTCGAAAGCGGCGAGTTCTGCGTCGACGTCGATCTCCTTTTGATCGGCGATCGGTAGCTTCCGCTTCTTTGTATCCAGGTTGATAGGTTGGTTCATGATGATTCCTGACTACGTTTCTACGAGGTTTTTCGAGACTGAATTGGCCGCTTATTCCGCTGGTGGTGCGGCAGCGGGTTGAGTGGATTGGGTAGGGACAATCTGGCCGTTTTTCTTTTTGCCTAGGCGAACGACACCCTTAGGCAGCTCAGGCTTTCGGGCTACCCGCGTCTCATACGCGAGCACCTTCTCACGCAGCGTCTCGATTTGCGTCGCTAGGGACGGATCGTTCTGCTGCCGATCGGCGAGCTGCTTTTGTTTCATCTCGAGCAGGCTGATGCGCTTCTTGTCGATGGCGACGGCGAGCTCTTCCTTCTTGCGAGCGACGTCCTCAAGCGCCTCGCCCCGCAGTCGGAGTGAGTGAGCGTAGGTCTTGACGCGTATCTTGATCGAGCCACCCGGCTTGTTGGCATCCAGATCGTGCAGTGCGGCAGCCGGCGTATGGGAGGTCTGTAGAATCGAATCTACGAGCCCGTAGGTCGGTGCATCATGTCCGCACTTGAAGCTCGATAGATCCAAGATCGCGACGTTCGGGTGGTGAGCGGCGAATACACACGCCCAGATCTTTTGCGCTGAGTTGGCCGAGTAGTTTTCGGGCCAGACGTGATTGAGCTCGAGCGGCGACTTCATGACGCCGGATTCGAGTTCTTCTTTGAAGTACCTCTTGAGGTATTCCGGGTCCTTCGGAATCGAGCGGATGCTGAGAATCGGGTATCCGAGAACTTGAAATTCCTCGGGGATACCGTGGTTGAGGCCCGGGTCAGCGTGATAGGGCCGATTGATCACGAGGATCGCGATGCGGTCTTCAGCTTCGACGGTTTCAAGGATCGCCCGACCTTTGTCTTCGAGGTCGGCGTGAAATGCGTTGAGCGCCTTCCACGCTTCCTTACACGCATGGTCGTTCTCGTCTTCGGTGATCTCGAGCAGGTCACGCCACGTCTCGAACATCCGCCGTGCGAGGAACGTCGGCTCAGCGAATGACAGCGCTGGAGCGACGTACTGAATGCCTCGCGTGGCGAAGAAGTCGGTCTCCTTCGTGAACGCGGCTTTCATGACGTCGGGCGTGCCCGCCACGATCGGACACGACGTGTTGTCCATCGTGTCCTCTACGAAGCTGGGAACGTGGGTCAAGATCGGAAAGAAGATGAAGTCGAGTGGACGCTTCTTGTCCGGATCGTGCTTGTGAAACAACAGGTTGTGGATGTGCGCCTGCACCGACTTGCTCGGGAAGCACGGATCGATCGAGCCGTACTTACCGCCCTCGACCCACATGTCCTCATCCGTTTGGTCGCTGAACAGCACGTTGTTCTTCTTGAGCCCCAGCGCCTCGAAGTAGGCGCGGAAGAACGGAGCTGTGCTGTACATGTTCAGCACGCGGGGCATCCCAACTCGCACCTTCGCCCGCCGCGCGCGGGCTTCGGCTCGCGACGCCTGAAAGTTGCGACGGACCTTCTTCCGCTTCACACGGAACAGGCCCTTGGTGACTTGGACGTCTTCGATCACGTCGTCGCCGGTCGGCATTGGCGTTGGCTTGTGCCAGGACGTGAAAGCTCGCTTTGATTCGTAGTCGACGACGTTCGGGTACTGGGCAGCGGTCTGCTTGCGGTCGGCGACGAGCTGAAGCATCGCTTCCTTGCTTTCGACGGTACCCTTCTCGCAGGAGAACCCCGAGATGTAGCGGGTCGTGCTGCCGTCTGGGCGCTGAGTGTCGATGAACGTTCGCTTGCACTCGTTGGGGCAGAAGTGACACACGGTCTCTTCGTCGTTCTTGGTCGTGTAGTCGAGGGCGAGCGTGGCCTCGATGCCGATGAAGCGACTCTTCCCGGTGCGCTTGAAGCGTCGAAGCGTCTCCATGGCGGCGCCCAAAGCACCAGCCTCGCCTGTATGCGGGTGCACGTAGATTTCAGCGCCGGGCACGCGCTCTTTGATGTAGTCGACCTGCGCTTTGACGGCGGCCAAGTTGTATTGGGTGCCACCCTGAAGCACGAACTTGCGGCCCAGCGACGCCAGCCGCGGGATCTGCACGACGTACTGCCATACGTTTTTGGGCAGCACCTGTGCGAGTCCCGCCATGAGCTCTTCTTTCTGGAAGCCCTCTTTTTGGAAGTTGACTCTGTCCGAGTCGAGGAACACAGCGCACCCGTAGCTAAACTTGGGGGCCAGGTCGGCTTCGAATGCGACCTTTGCGTAGTCTGTGACCGGTACACCGAATTGGTCTGCCATCGCTTGCAGCAACATGCCGTTGCCAGCGCTACAGCTGTTCGACAGCTTGAAGTTCTCTATATCGCCGTTCTTCATGAACAGCACCTTGATGTCTTGACCGCCGATGTCGCAGATGACGTCAACGTCACCGAAGTAGTGAACGGCGCTCATCATGTGAGCGACGGTCTCGACGACGTTGACGTCTGCGAGCACGCACTCTTCGAGCACGTCTGCCGCGTAGCCCGTCGCTCCGAATCCAAGACACTCGATCGCCGCGCCTTGGGACTCGACGTCATCGCGGATCTTGGTCAGCAGCTCTTTAGTGTCGAGGATCGGGTTACCTTTGGAGAGCTGGTATGCTTTGACGAGCACCTCGCCGTCTTCGCTTACCAACACCGCCTTGGACGACGTGGAGCCGCCGTCGAGGCCGATCACGCCGCGCACAACTTGACCTTTCTCGAAGGTCGCTTTCTCGAACTTTGGAACCTTGTAAGTTTCACAGAACTCGTCGGTCTCGGTCGCGTTGGCGGACAGCGGCGGACCGGCGGTTTCGCCGAGGCGAGCCCGGCGACCGTGCGTGATGAACTCACGCAGGGAATCGGTACCCTTGAACTGACCCGCGACGCCGCCCTCGGCGTTGCCATAAACGGCCGCGCCAAACGCAGCGTAGAGGTCGGCGTTTTCGGGTACGAAGATCAACTCTTCGATCGGCACGTCCTTGGGGTAGTCGTAACCACGGTCGCGCCACGTCTCCGGGATGCGCTTCTGCCAACACTCCTGCAAGAACGGCAGGTAAGTGTTGGGACCACCGAGCAACAGTACGCGGGCCTTGAGCGTGTTGCCGCGCGTCAGCACGCTGAGGTTCTGCATCACGATCGCGTCGGCGAGCGAGCACAGCACTTCGTTCTTCGGAATGCCGGTTTTGACCAGGTTGACGATGTCGGTCTCTGCGAACACGCCGCACTTGGCCGCAACATGGTGGAGCTTGGCGTCATCGAAGTGCAGAGAGGTCGCGTAGCCGGGCTCGGCGCCCACTTTGATCATGCACTTATCGATGGTCGCGCCAGTACCGGATGCACACTTGTCGTTCATCGACGCCATCGCCGTTTTGGCGCCGGTGTTCTTGTCTTCCTTGAACATGATGATCTTGGCGTCCTGGCCGCCTAACTCGATCACGCTCATCACGTCCGGATGAAGCCGCTCGACAGCGAGCGTTACCGCGTTCACTTCCTGGACGAACTTGCCGCCGGTGGGCTCCGCCATCGGTCCCGACCCGCTGCCCGTCAGGTACATCTTGAAGCGGTCGTGGGGTTGCTCCGGAAAGGCCGCTTGCACAGCCTCCAGCAGCTCCAGCACCTTCTCGGGCTGCTTGGTGTGGTGCCGCTGGTAATCGCTCCAGAGGATCCGCTCGGAGTCTGGGTCGATGACCACCGCCTTGACGGTGGTGGATCCGACGTCCATGCCGATGATTAGAGTTCGCGCGTCGCCCATTTGGATACCTCGTGCGACTGACGGTCGTGTCAGTCGCGAGGAGTACAGCACGCGCGACCGGCTGCACCAAGTCCTGCGGCTTTCGACGCATAACTATGGGAATTGTCGACACATTTGAGCGCGGTCGGGCGCGCGGCGTCGGATTATCTGGGCGCTGACGTCAGTGTCAACCGCCGTTTCGGCGCCCGTTGCCGTACCGATCGACTCCGGGTAATCATTTGCTGTGGCGGCCCGCCGTTCATCGAAAAAGAAGTCAGCGAAGCAGTCAGCGGCGCGCAAGCAGCCGGTGACGAAAGCGGCGCGCCGCCAGCAGATACTGGAGGCCGCTCGCGACGTATTTGCCCGCAAGGGCTATCACCAAACGACGATCGACGACATCGTTGCCAAGGCAGGCGTCGCGCGCGGCACGTTCTATCTATACTTCGAAGACAAGCGTGGGGTGTTCGCCGAATTGATCGATCGATTTAGCTCGCGCATTTCGATGGCAATCACCAAGATCATTATCGACGCGCCGCAGCGCCCGGTGCCCGAACAGGTTCGCGATAATATCCACGCGATTTTGACGGTGTCGCTCAATGAGCGCGCGATGACCAAGATCCTCTTCACCGACGCGACCGGGCTTGATTCGGCGTTTGATCGCAAGCTGGCAACGTTCTACGACGAGGTGGTACAGCTGTTGTCCGAGAGTCTGCGCGAGGGCCAGGCGATCGGCATCGTCGGCGACGGTGAACCGCGGGTAATGGCTTACCTGACCATAGGTGCGCTCAAGGAGTTACTATACCAAGTGGTTACCCTGGGCTTATCCGCGGACAGCGCGGATGCGCTAACGCAACAGATATACGACTTCATTAGCAACGGGTATCTCCGTGAGCCACCTCAGGTAAGGCGGGGTAGCTCGCGCCGGCAGGGGCGTTAGCTTCTAATCGAGGGCGGCTTGTAGCAACCGTGAGTGACGATCGCTTCACAGGTCCGGACACACGCACCCAGGTTGATAGCGATGGTCCAGGGTCGTCGCTGCTGCCAGAACTCGGCGAGCTGTCGCCCGGCGAGGTCATTGCGGATCGCTACGTTGTGGATGGGTTGTTCGGTCGAGGTGGCTTCGGAGACGTCTATCGCGTCCGCGACAAACACGAGGCGGGCAAACCCGTGGCGCTCAAGCTGCAGCGCATCGATCACGCCGATCGAGTGTCGATTCGCGCGCTCCGCGCAGAGTTCGCGCTGCTCTCCAGCCTGAAGCACCCGAGTTTGGTACCGGTATTCGATTTCGGCGTCCTAGACGAGCGCTACGCATACTTAACGCAGGCGATCGCCGTCGGCGAGCGTCTCGATCGGGTGCCGCTCGATTTGGGGTCGCCCCGCGGAATTCATTTGGTCGCTCAACTCTGCAGCGCGATCGACTACCTACACTCGCGGGGTATTCTCCATGGCGACATCAAGCCAGCGAATATCTTGGTGGATTTGGAGAGGGAAGAGCTGCGGCTCCTCGATTTTGGCATTGCTCGTGGGCTGGGTAGTGCGGACGTCCTGACGCGTCAGGGCACGACCGGGTATATGTCGCCGGAGGCGATTCGGGGTAGCCCCTGTGACGCCCGATCGGACCTATATTCGCTGGGGGTGACGCTCTATCGGGTCGTAGGCGGTCGCCCGCCATTCGACGGATCGGCCACCGAGGTCTGGACGGCTCACCTGTTGCGCGAGCCGCCTGCGCTGGGGGTGCGCGGCCTAAGTGCGCGCGCCGACGCGGCGATTCTCAGGCTGATGGCAAAGGACCCCGGCAATCGCTTCGCGAGCGCTGCGGAACTCCTGATCGAGTTGGCGGCGGCTGCCGGGGTGAGTGCTCCGAAGGAAACCGGGCAGGCTTTGGCGAGCTACGTCTTGTCTCCGAAACTCGTCGGGTATGATGGCGTGGTTGAGCGCATCGCTGGCACAGAGGCGATGTGCGACGTCGTTCTAATCGAGGGCGACGCGGGCAGCGGCAAGTCGCGCATCGTACGGGAGCTGCGGCAACGGCTGGTGCTGGATGGCCGCTCGTACATCCACGTCACTGCTCACCGCTATGAGTCGCCTGACGCGTTCTTCCAGACGCTGGCGGCAGCGATTGTATCGCCGGCGATCGGTGTGCTGCTCGAAGAAGACGATCGCATCGAACTCTCCCGTTCACTGCCCAGCTTGCTCGGGCCAGGCGAAAAAATCGCGATCGCTCTGGATCCGGAGCGTGCTCGTCAGTTTCGCGTTCTGGCGCTGGCGCGCGCGCTGAAGTCACGAATGCGCGACACCCCCGGCGTGCTGGTGTTTGGCGACCTACATTTTGCGTCAACCCAGGTGGTCCGGTTGGTATGGGATCTGGTGCAGGCGATTCAACGCGAGGAGTGTCATTGCAGGACCGTCATTACGTGTCGCTACACCCCGGAGCTCGCGGAGCTCGCGGATAAGATTGGCGCGCAGAGGTTAAAGACGCGGGAACTCAAAGAAGTCGAGGCGCTGCAGTTGATCGATTCGATGTTCGGAGAAGCTGAGTTTCTGCAGAGCGCGAACCTGGCGCTCAGCCTGGCCGGGCGCAGACACTCTCCGTTGTGGCTTCAGGAATCGCTCCGCTCGGCGCTAGAACGGGGCCTGATCCGGCGTGAGGCCGGCAGCTGGAAACTGCACGGAGACATCGCGGCGGAATCGCTCGAGGCGGTGTTGAGCCGTCGGATCGATGCGCTGGACCCGAATACGTTCGAGGTTGCCGTGGCGTTGGCGGTACTCGAGCGGCGGTCCACCGTTGTGGATGTTGCGGCGGTATTGGAGCGACGCATCACCGCCATCGTTGTCGCTGTGCGTGAGTTGCTGTCTTCTCGCGATGAACGCTTGGATCGAGTTCTTGACGAAAACAAAGAACTATATCAACGGCTGGGTTAATGGAACTGCTGTCGTTAGCAGACATACTGACAATTCACAAGGCA
>JAUIKB010000273.1 GCA_030430975.1 Polyangia bacterium | reverse complement strand
CCATGTTCGAACCAAGCACCATCATCGAACCGTTTCGAGTCAAGGTCGTCGAGCCGCTGCCGATGCCCACTCGCGAACAACGCGCCGAAGCGCTTCGACTGGCCCGCTACAACCTATTCAGCGTGCCGGCCTCTTTGGTCACGATCGACCTCATGACGGACTCGGGCACCTCGGCGATGAGTCAAGAGCAGTGGGCAGGAATGTTTCGAGGAGACGAATCCTACGCGGGTGGTCAGTCGTTTGAACGCTTTCAGGCAACCGTTCGACGGCTGACGTCCATGCCGCACGTGATTCCGACGCATCAGGGGCGAGCGGCTGAACGGATCCTGTTCTCTGTACTGGGCGCGCCCGGGAAGATCATCCCCGCGAACACTCATTTTGACACTACGCGCGCCAACGTCGAAGCTACGGGTAGTCAGGCGCTGGATCTTGTGATTCCGGAAGGTAAAACTCCGTCCAGCGAGCACCCCTTCAAAGGCAACGTTGACCTGGACGCGCTCAGTCGACTGCTCGAAACGAATCATGCGAACGTTCCCGCGGCCGTGGTTACCGTGACTAACAACAGTGGCGGTGGCCAGCCCGTGAGCCTACGCAACCTGCGCGAAACACGAGCGGTGTTGCAGCGCTACGGCATCCCGTTGCTGTTGGACGCCGCGCGGTTCGCCGAAAACGCCTGGTTTATTAAAGAGCGGGAGCCCGGACAGGGCGACCGTTCCGCAACCGATATCGCGCGGGAGATGTTCGGCTTGGCGGACGTTGCGCTGATGAGCGCGAAGAAGGATGGCTTCGGCAACATCGGTGGGTTTCTTGCGCTGCACGACGACGAGCTCGCAGCCAAGTGTCGCAATAACTTGATTCTAACGGAGGGCTTTCCCACCTATGGCGGCCTCGCTGGGCGCGACCTAGAAGCGCTGGCGGTGGGGCTCGAAGAGGTCTTGGACGAGCGGTACCTGGACTACCGAATCGCGTCTACGCGATACGTTTGGGAGCGCCTCGACCGCGTTGGCGTACCGCTGTTGCGGCCAGCCGGCGGACACGCCGTCTATATTGATGCGCGCGCGTTTCTGCCACGCGTCCCGGCAGAGGAACTGCCGGGACAAGCTGTCGGTGCAGCCTTGTTTCTAGAAGCAGGCGTGCGCAGCGTCGAGATCGGCACGGTGATGTTCGGCGAGACGCGGGACGACGGACGCCAACGCGCCGCACCGATGGACTTGCTGCGCCTCGCGATCCCTCGGCGCGTCTATACGCAGTCACATATGGACTACGTGATTGAGGCCGTGCACTACGTATTCAGACAGCGGGACAGCCTGCACGGATTTCGCATCGTCGATGAACCGCCTGCGCTACGTCACTTCACCTGCGGTTTTGAGCCGATCGCTGGACACGACAAAGCGTGAAGTCACCAAGGTACGCCGCGGACAAGCATCACGCCCAGCGCTAGCAAAACCAGTGAGAGCATCGCATTGACTCGGCCGATCAGGGACGCTCTGCGTCTTAGGACGGTCGCCTCGCTGGACCGCGGCGCGCGCTGAATCGCCTCTGTCGCTTTGGGGCCGAGCACGAAGTCGTGCAGCGCGCTGATGACGAGCACGAGTGCAAATACGCAGAGCTTGAGGATCACCGCCGTGCCGAAGCGCGAGCCGATCCAGTCCGGATTGACAAAGTCGGCAAGCCGGACGCCTCGCGTCCACAGGTTGAAGATCCCGGTAACCAGCACGATTCCGAAACACCACCACGCGACGTTGCGAAATCGAACGCCGGTTTCGCGCAGAAACCGTCCGGCCTCGACCTGGGCACCAGTGCGTAACCACGGGACGACTACCAGGACCAGAAACAGCATGCCGCCGATCCAGATAGTCGCGGCCAGGATGTGGGCCCAAACTGAGAACAAGTACAGTTTGTGCATCCGCTCGGCGCTACTTCTTGAAGCCTCGAATGATCTTGACGAGTTCCGCGACGACCTCAGGCTTGTCCTTCAGGTCCGGGTTTCCCGGCATCGTCGCGCTCTTGCCGACCGCCAGGCCGCCCTGCACGATGACCTTTTTGATGTGATCATCGGTTACAGACGCTTGCCACTCGGGATCCGAGAACTTGCGCGGCTTCGGATCGAGTGCCGCGCTTCCTGCCCCGTCGCCGTTTCCGGTAGCGCCGTGGCACACGACGCATTTGGAGGTGAACGCCTTTTTGGCGTCGCTAGCGGCGCTCGCGCCAGCCGTTTGAGCAGGTTTGGCCGCTGCCGTGTTGGTCGCATTCGATTCGGGTTCTGCCTTCTTTTCTTTTGAGCAGGCAGTTAAGCCGAGCAGTGCCACGACAAGACCCAACGCAATTGAACGATTCATTTTGATTACCTTCCGTTAACAAGGGGCTACCTCTTGGCGGCCCCGCTCACTATTTGTTCGACGAGTTGATTCCACCCGTGCACCGAGCCGCCATGCTGCTTCGCGACTTGCTGAGCGGCGTCGGTATTTGCGTAGGCAACGGTCGGGGGACCCATGACGCCTCGCCTCTTCACGCCGAGCACGAAGGCGGCTTGTGGTGCAGGAATCCAACGCCCCTCGGTCGTCTGGGTCACGGCTGGATCGATTCCCGGATCCAGTGCCTCGACGAAGATCGCAGTCGGCTTGCCGCGACTGCTTGGCTCTTGCAGCGCCAGGACCATGTCGCCTACCGAACAGTAGAACCGTCTGCTGCCGTCCCGATACACCACCTGACCGCGCGGCGACGGTTGGGCTCGAACAACCATGCTACAGGCGGCGCACTCGGCAGAGCCGAGCGGCGAAGCAGATGCTGTGCTAGAGGCGCCGCGCGAGGCGTTATCGTTTCGCTCACAGCCGCTCAAGAGCAAGGCGGTCAGCACCGAAAGGAAGACGCATAGCGCGGATTTGAAATTAGACACTCTTTTTACCCCACAGGAAGATGCCGCTGCACGCGACTGGCATGACTATCCACAAGCCCCAGATAAGCGGCGCCATACGTGACAGGGACTGTTCTCGGATCCCCAGATCCACCAAGGTGCTCTTGGCTGTGAATCTGCTCATCATTTCGACCCTGAAAAGCCCGGCGGGGTTTGCCGCGACTAGTCGCTCGATGGTCAGTGATGAAACGCGACCGTCAGCGCCAACGAGGAGCGCCAGCAGGCCCAGGTCATAGAAAAAGACGAGCACGAACCAAGCGAAGATGACTGTGCTCACCGCGGTGACTTGTCGCATCGAGATCGATGAAATCAACATTCCAAGCGACAGAAATGCCGACCCTAGGAGCAGACTCGGCCACCACAGCTGCGACAACACGCCGCGATGCTGCTCAGACGCCGCTAGTGCCGCGAGTCCGAAGCCCAAGGTGATCGAGAACGTGAGCGCCAGCAGCCGTCCGGTGTACTTAGCCACGACTACGCCGGTGCGCCCGATCGGAAGCGAGAATAACAGACCGAGGGTGTTACGCTCGCGCTCGCCGACGATCGCGTCGTGGCCGAGGACGAGCGCGATCAAGGGGATCAGCAGACTCGCCAGCGTGACGAGACTCGGACCCGTCAATTGGGCTGCGCCGCCATCCGCGCTGCGGCTGTACATCGTTACGGCGGACGCGAGGCCCGCGAAGACGAAGCTGATCAGCAGCACCCAGCGATCGCGCGCCCGTTCCGAAAGCTCGTGCCACGCGAGTGCGAGCCAGACTCTAGGCATGGGCCGGCTCCTTCAGCAGTTGTTCATAAACCTGGTCGAGCCCCGGTTCGACAAACCGGAGTTGCGTGACAGCCGAGTTGCCTCCGATTAGGCGAGTCAAGTCGAGGACATCGCTGGGTTTGATGCTCACGCTGAAGCAGCCGTTGCGCCGGGAGGCCACCAGTTGTGGGATCGCCTGCTCGACAGCCGCGACGAACGCATCGGCGCGACTCGGTTCGTCAGTCAGCGACAGATCGACCCGTATCGGGAGTCCAACGTGGTCTCGCAACTCGGCGGGAGTGCCTTCTGCGATCCCAGTGCCCTTGCGAAAAATCGCGACGCGGTCGACGCGCGGTTCGACCAGCGAAAGGTCATGGGTCGACAGCAGCACGACGTGCCCGCGCTGCTTGTACTCCGCCAAGACGGACCACAAAACCGTCAAGCCTTCTTGATCGAGGCCGCCCGTTGGTTCGTCGAGAATCAGCAGGCGCGGATCGGACAGCACGGCGACGCCTAAGCCGAGCCGTTGGCGCATCCCGCGGGAGTATCCACGTACGCTGCGTTTGGCGGCATCGCGCAGCCCGACTCGTTCGAGCACTCGGTCCGCGTGATTGCGAGAGACGCCCCGCGCGAAGGCGAAGAAGCGCATTACCTGACGGCCGGTTAGGTTGTTAGCGAAGGCGACCGCCTCGGGCAGATATCCCACGTCTCGTCGGAGCGCTTCGTTCATCCGGACGGTGACGCCGTCGATCTCTAGCGTGCCGTGATCCGCACGCACCAAACCGAGTAGTACTTGGAGAAGCGTGGATTTGCCGGCGCCATTAGGCCCAGCGATAGCGCTCACCACGCCCCCGGTGAGGGACAGATTGGCGGCTCGCAGAGCGTGCACGTTTCCGAATCGAACGGTGACATCGCGTAGCCGAACGTCCTTCACGGGGTGGGCCTCTTCATTAGCGGCCGGTCGTCGACTACCGTCGGGACACGCAGCAAGGGCATCCGTTGCTCGACGAAGCCGAGCAGTTCCAACACCGGACTGCGCAACAATAGAGCGGCCGCGGGGTAGCGATACGTCAGATGGCTGGAGAAGCTGTCGAGCCGGTGTGGCCTGTCGCCGACGCCGTCGTTGTCCTGATCCCAGCCGACGTAGTCAGACCAATAGTTGCCAGGACGAGCCGTCGCCCAGTGCAAGTCCTTCGTGCTCACATAGAAGATCTGAATCCCGTTCCCGATGAACGCGTTGTCGTACACTTCGTTTCGAACGCTCCCCGCCCAAAATTTCGCGCCGCGTTCGTTGTGACGGAGGGTGTTGTTTCGAATCGTGTTGTCGACGCTCGAATAGACAAACAGCCCCGTCCCGTTGCGCTGCATGCGATTGCCGGCGATGTCGCAGTCCTCGACATCACGGAGCAATATCCCGTGTTCGGTGTTGTCTTCGGCGGTATTGTTGAGCGCTCGAATGTCGTGACTGCCCATTAGCGCGAAGCCGGCAAAGTTGTGATGCCCGTAGTTGCTTCGCAGCGTGTTGTGCCATGAGTACATGTAGTGAACGCCGTACCGCGTGCGCGCGAAGTGGTTGGATTCGATCACGCTGTGCTCGACAGCCGATACATAGATGCCGTCACGTCCTCCGGTGATCACGTTGTGACGAATGCTGAGCCGATGTGCGTTGAACAAATGAATGCCGTTGCCGCGGTTTGACCGATGGCCCGTCTCCGAGCCCTTTATCTGGTTGCGCCGAATGACTGCTCCGCGCGTCTCGTGCACCCAAACACCGAATCCACAACCGCTCAGCGAGTTGTCTTGGATCACCGCGCCAGCTGCCCGGGGCGTCGTGTAGACACACGCATCGGGCGCGCCGAGGTCCAGTCCGCTGTTGCGAATGGCCAGCTTTTCGACGACCGCTTTGGGGGCGTCCACGCGCACCACGGTGCCGATCCCGTTGCCGTCAAGGGTTCCTCCTGTACCGCGCAGGGTGATCGCGTTCGTGATGGTGACAGCGCCCTTCCAGACGCCGTCTGGCACCTCGACGATGTCGCCGTCTTTTGCCGCAGCCACGGTTGCACCCAACGTCGCACCGTCCCGGCCGACGACGAGCACGCGTGCTGCGGCGGCCGGGGCGTAGACCGCGCCGACCAGGGCAATGCACACCGAGAGCCTTGACCAGTGACCGATCATCGCGGCCGCTCCTGGTGCTCGACCGTTAACCGCTTGGGGCGCGTGAAGTTGCCGACCTTTTCAAGGTCGCTCTGGGCTCGCTTCAGACGTTCGTCGTCGCCTGGCGCGGCCTTGGCTTTACGCGTGAGTCGATCGATCGTGATGAGCGGCGGACAGACCTGCTCGTCACGATAGTTAGCTTCGCACTCCATGCACGACAGGCACTCGCGAGGGTCGATACTGCCGTCGTCTCGAATCGCCTTGGGTTCACAACCCTTGGTGCAGATCTTACAGCTTTCGCAGAAGCGTCGACGATAGGGCCCCGATAGTCTGAGGCTGCTGGGAATCGCCAGCGCCGCTCCGAGCGGGCAGATGTAGCGGCAGAAAGGTCGAAACCAGACGAACGACAGACCCACGAGTACCGCCCACCAGGCGAAGAAGAACCACTCGCGCGTCCACGGCAAGACGAAGAACGTGCTCTTGAACGGCTCGACCTCAGCCATTCGCTCGCCGAGTTCCGCAGAGTACAAGTAGCTCCCGATCAGCAGCGCCAACACGACGTACTTGAGGTAGCGCAGCGGCAGGTGAATCCGGTCCGGGAGTTCGAACCGAGGTAGTCGAATCAACCCGCCCAACTTGTAGGCGAGCTCGGTCATCGCGCCAAACGGACACACCCAGCCGCAGAACACACCGCGACCCCAAATCAACGCCGCGACCGCAATAAATATCCAACTAACAAACAGCAGTGGTTCGCTCAAGAACAGACTGCCGCGCCACTCCCCGGCTACTGACCCCACAAAAGTCAGCACTTGCGTAACGGAAGGTTGCGCATGCAGCACAACTCCAAGCCCAACAAAACTACCGAGCATCACCGCAGTGTGGATCTTCAGCAGCCGGGACTTCGAGCCGCCAGTCAGATAGCGACGCCCCGCGAATAGGCCCAGCACCAGCAGCAAGTACAGGCCCGTGATCAGCGCCGTCGCGCGGTGGTTGTACCAGGCCGAGCGCCAAATCTGGGTCTCGGCGGAGATCTGCTTCTCCGTAAAGTAGACCGATAAAGGCAGCTGGTGAGTTTCCGGAAATGCGCGAAAGTCCCGGCCAAAACCGCCCTTATGGTTGTATACGCTGCCCAGAAACACCAGCGTGTAGGGGGCGCCGAGATCCAGCCCACCCGCGCGCACAGTGAAGACTGCACCTTCCTTGAACTCAGGCGCCCCGACAGCCTGAACTCCCGACAGATTCTTGTAGTCACTGTCGCGGAACATCGTTTCGCGAAGCCCTTGCTCCAGGCGAACGCGGTCGAATACGCCTCCTCGCACGAACCCGGACCCCTTGAACGAACTGTCGCCGTTTCCGAGCACGACGAGAAGGTGCTCGCCGTCGGCAAGCTCCTTCATCATCCACTCGTACTCGCGCTCACCGAACAGTGCCTTGCCGACCTGAGGCGGGTCGGCGACAGTGAAGTGCAGGTCGATAAACGTGCCGGTCTCTTTGGCACCCATCTGCTTGTTCGACACCGTTAGATGCCCAAAGACGCCCTTCTCGACCATTTCCGCCCAAGTCC
>JAUIKB010000272.1 GCA_030430975.1 Polyangia bacterium | reverse complement strand
CTGGGCTTCGGCTTGGGCTTGTCGCCTGAGGGTTTGGGCTTTGGCTTGTCGCCCGACGGCTTCTTTGGCTTGTCGCCTGACGGTTTGTCGCCGGTGCCGTCACCGGTTGGACCCATCTCGCCGTCTTCGGTTTCCGGCGGAGTTACCGGCTTGGGTTCCGGCTTCTTGAGCAGGCTGGGATCGGTTGTCAGGGCCTCACCGAGCTTGCTCGCGAGCTTCTTCGCGGACATCGAGACTTCCTCGGCGCGGGTGCTCATCAGCGGCATGAGCGTCTTGGCGTCTTCGAGATTCTTGCGAACCTCTGACTTCTTGCTGGGCCCGCCCTTCTTGAAGGTGGCGTCGACAGCGCCCTCAAGTGCCGTGATGGTCGCCTGTAGCTTGGTGATCCGCATCTTGGCTTGCCCCATGCGCGCCACGACCTTCGCGGCCTTCGTGCCCGCAGACTCCGCCGCCGTGACCATCTTCTGCTCGTCCGCAGACAGCTGCCCGTCGGTGACCTC
The DNA here is from genome assembly GCA_030430975.1 of Polyangia bacterium. Taxonomy (GTDB): domain Bacteria; phylum Myxococcota_A; class Polyangia; order Polyangiales; family Polyangiaceae; genus JAUIKB01. The sequence continues at coordinate 6,881 of JAUIKB010000272.1, read as the reverse complement.
GACAACCAGCTTGCTCTCACTGGGATCGCTGCCCTCGAGGCCGCTGACCTCGGCCTTCAGTCCGACGCCGGCAGCGGCCCAGGTGTCGACCTTGCGCTTGACCGACTTGGCTATGAGCACCGCGGAAGCGTCTTCTTCGACCTCCCAGGTTGCCGCCAAGTCTCGCCGGACCTGTTTCTCGCCCTCGGGGGCGTCACCTAACAAGACTTGAAGTTCGAACAGCTCTGTGAAGAACTGGTCGAAGTTCGGGTCGCCTGACGTGTACTGCTTGCCCTGTCCGACCTCAGACGGACCGGAGCTGCCGAAGATGCCGCAGCCCGCGGTCGACGCGATCGTTACGAAGCCGAGCGGGGCGGCCGCAAACGTCGCGGAGGTGATGAGGGCGGCGGTAATACTACGAACGGAAATTTTTACTGACATGCTAACGAGGCTCCCCATAACTCAGCTCGGCTCTCAGCGCGAACGATGAATAGCGCAAGGCCGTGTTCACCCTGAACCCAAACCACGCCTTGCCCGGCGTTGGCGCCCTTTGGCGACACATCGATCGGGTCGCCTACCGGTACCAGGTCTGGTCCAAGGGTCTGCACGCGCACTCGATAGCTTCCCGAAGACCCTTCTGTCCACTGCAGCAGCCAGCGCCCGCCATATCCGCCGATGCTAGGCGAGATAGCCTGCTCGCCGGGACCGCCATCCGGTATCTGGAAACGTTTGATTTTTTGGGGGATTTCTCCGTTCTTGGCGGAGGCCAGTGAGATTCCCCAGGCGGCTTTTGTCGACGACCGCCAGGCGAACGCGATCGCGACGCCCTCGTCGTTGGTGGCCACGGATGGTTTGCCCACCAAGCCTGGTTTTGTCGGAATACGCGTCGGCTCGCCCTGAGCCTCGCCGTCCTGGTTTAACCAGATCAGCTGTATGTCGCCGTCCTGGCCTCCCTGCCGCGTCACGATGGCGTAGCCAGATGCGGCCGCGGCGACCTGCGGCGCGCTGAGGCTCCCCGCCTCGCTCCAGATGACCGACTCCTTGCCGTCGCGGACGACGACCAAGTCGCGGGCGCGCACCCCGACCTCCATGTTCGCGGTGATCGACCGGACCGGGTCGAGCGCGCCGCCAGCCCGGTTCGCTTTGAACTGCACCGAGTTGCCGTCGACGATCGGGATCACGGCGCGGATCGCATCGGTGCCTTGGTCTTGAAAAAGGTGCGCGACCTGGAGCGTATCGGGCGTTACCTGAAGTCCGCGGGCTACCTGTTGGGACTCGGCGATGCCGACGACGATTCGACCGTCCGAGCGCGTCGCTAGCGCTGGCCGTACCCTCATGTTGAGCGCAGGTGCTAACAGTCGCGCTTGGTGATCCAGGCGGCATAGCTTGGCCCGCGGCGCACCGGCGGCTGCCGATGGCTGTGCGCGAACGACGGTGTCCTTCGGCGTGTCGTCGGTGAAACGCTGGAAGACGAGTACGGCGATGACGCCCAGAAGGCCGAGCGCCAGTACGCCCATCACGATCATCGCTACAGGGAAGCCGGTTCCGGAGTCGGCCGAGGTTGGCGCGACCGGGGCAGCGGGCGGGGGAGGCGCCGATTCGGCGGCTGGATCCGGCAGGGGTTGCAGAGCAGCGACGGGTTGGGTCGGCAGTTCGATGTCCGGTCCGGCGGGAGCGTGGACCGGGGCGGACTCGGGTTCGGGTTCCGCGTGGACCTCCTCGATTCCGTCGATCGGATCGGCCGAGTCGCGTACGTCCGGCGGGACCGAAGGCCCGGGCGGCACCGCTTTTGGCGGCGGGGGCACCGCACCTGGCGGTCTCAGCGTCGCTTGGGAAATGATCGGTTCTTCGACGAACGTGGGCATGGGTGGCCGGGCGCGGGGAGGCGGAGGTGCGGCGGCGGCGGCCTTGCCGATCAGAGCTGCGGCCGCGCCGGCGCCGCGGCCTGACCCGCCGCCGGGCGGTGGCGGAGGTGCCTTCGAATCGACGGGTTTCGAGCCCATCAGGGCTGCGGCCGCGTCACGGGTCCGGCGTGCGTCGTATTCCTCCAGCGGAGGTGGGGGCGGGTCGACGCGATCGGCGTCGAGCTTGGGTTCGGTTATCGGTTCGCGGTCAGCCGCGCCCAGGGCGTCGCGCAGTTGAGCGATCGTGGAAGCGCGGTACCAGTTCGCCCAACCGCGTCGCCAGACCAGCGTATATGCGGGCAGGCTGCCACCCTTGAGGTTCGACACGAGTTCCCACTCGCCGACAGCGTTCACGACGCCGTCGGTGTCGACCCAGTACCATTGCTCCTGCGATTCAGACACGCACTTCCCTCACGGGTCGATACCACGAAACGCCCGCGTCTGGCGGGTCTGAGCGTCAGACCGGTGGGCCCGCGCGTGCTACGGCCAGGACGGCCACGACCTTCCCTCCGCAGCGAACGATCTCCTGCGCGCAGCGCAGTGCGGTGGCACCGCTCGTCACGACATCGTCAACGATTGCGTAGTCGCCGACGAGCCGCTGAGCGGGTTTGGCGTGAACCTCTCGCACCACCCTGTCCCACCGCGCCCGTGCTCCCAGCTGGCTCGAGTCACCAGCCGAACCACGCCGATACAGAGGGAACACGGTTCGACAGCGCCATCGTCGGGCGAGCTCCCGACACAGCAGCGCCGCCTGGTTGTATCCGCGCTCGGCGGCGCGCAACGGGTTCAGCGGCACCGGCACGAGCTGGATCGCTGACCCAGGTGTCCAGGCGCGTGCCAGACGCTGGGCAAACACCTCCGCGAGCTCCACACGCCCACCGTACTTGAACTGCAATATCGCGTCTGACAGCGGCGGCGCGTATCCACCGCTGGTCAGCAGCGGAACCGGGAGTTGCGAATGTGCCATGACGCCTCCGGACGGTGCGTGTCGACACGTCGATGGACGCGCGCACGCACCGCAAAAGGGACATGAGATCGGCGCGACGCGGTCCGCGGTCCACCGCCAAATCGAAGCGAGCGTCGGTGAGGGCATGCGTCCCCATCGCCTGGTGGCGAAGCGAGTTGCGCGCTTATTCGGCGGCGTCTGTCGCCGCGTCGGAGCCGTCCGCGCCGGCGTCGTCAACGCCGCCGTCGGTGTTGACGCCGCAGGGGTCGCGAGGTTCCAAACCGATCTTACGGTAGTGGTCGAATGCGCACCGCCCCCAGGCGTACTCGCACTTTAGGCTGCACTGCGTGCTGCACGAGCGGGCGTCGTTGAAGGCTTCGCGCAGGCGCGCGGTGCACGCGGCATCGTCCGCCATGTCGATGGCTGCGATATCGACGTTCTGGCATGCCGGGTAGCAACCACAGCTGTAGCTCCGCAGCCGCGCGCATGCGCCGTTCGAGTCCTCAGTTGCGCAAGCCGGCGACAGGCCGATAGACAATGCAACGGCGATGCCGGCGGTACGACAAACGCGGGCCATCACGCCCCAGCCGGGTGCGAACGGGAGGTGGAAACGCGCTGTCAGTCTCACTCCATGCCGAGCAGCTGATTCATGCTCAACTCGTCGGCTGGCGTGAAAGGATAGCGGTCGAACTCGGCGCTCGTGACCCACTTGAATGCGTGGACGCCTTGTTCTTGCGGTGCGCCCTCCACGATCGAGCACTCGTAGAGCGAAAGGTCAACCGTGTAACGCTCGTACGGATGGCTGACAAAGCTGATCAGCTGTCCAACCTCAACTCGGATGTTCAGCCGGTGTGCGATCTCTCGCTGTAGCGCCGTCTGGTCGGTCTCGCCGGCCTCGACTTTGCCGCCCGGAAATTCCCACAAGAGTGGCAATACCGCGGTGGGGCGCCGTTGCGTAATCAGATACCGGCTGCCGTCGGAAATGACGCCGGCGACAACTCGAATACGCGCACCCTCGGTCATAGCAATGGTGTCTCTGCGTTGGCCTATCCAGCGGGAGCGCGATGCCGCGCCAGAGCGCTGCATCGCCATCACCGCGATCAGGCCATGTCGACTCGGAACAGCTGCTGTCCCATGAGCAGGACGTCACCGTTGGTCACGGTAGCCTCCGAGTACAGCCGGGCGAACGTGCCGTTCGAGCTACCCACGTCGGTCAGGTAGACCTTGCCGTCCTGTTCTTTGGCGATGCGGCAGTGCAGGCCGGAGACATAGCCGTCTTCGGAGAAGAGGATGTCGCCGCGCTCGCGGCCGCAGTGCACGCCGACCTCGGGAACCGGGAATGCGTTTCCAGTGGTGTCCCGGCCGATCACCAGCGCCAGCCGACCGATGTAGCCCTTAGACGGGCTGCCGAGTCGCTCGACGCCGTCCGGCGACGCGCCTTGGCCGGTCAGTTCGTCGAAGCGGATGATCTCTTGACCAATACGGAACACATCACCGAAGCGAAGTGGCCACGGCGTGTTGGGTGCCAGTTTGATGTACACGCCATTCAGCGATTCCTCGTCGCGGACATGGAGCTTGCCGTCCCGACGGCTGAACGTCGCGTGCTTGGGGGAGAGGTAGCTATCCCCCGCGAAGATCGATCCGGTGTCGCGGCCGACGGTAATCGTGGCGCCACCTGGCATCGGGTAGTTACCGGCCTCGCTGCCGTCGGCGCGCAGCGCGGTCAGGCTGAAAGCCAGCTCGCCGCCACCACCTGCCGCTGGCGCAGCGGCAGGTGCTGCCGCTGGCGGCGCGCTCTGCACGGCTAGGTTGTAGCCGCATGATGCGCAGAACTTCAGCCCAGGAGCGTTATTCGTTCCACACTGCGGGCAAGGTGCGCCGCCTGCCGCCGGAGCGGGTGCCGAGGCGGCGGCCGCCGGTGCTGCGGGTGCCGCCGCCGCGGGTGCCGCCGCCGCGGGTGCCGCGGGGGCAGGGGCAGCAGGAGCTGCTGCTGGCGCTGCGGGTGCCGCCGCAGGAGCTGCGGGTGCTGCAGCCGCCGGTGCTGCGGGTGCGGGGGCACCAGCAGGGCTCGCCGCCGGCACGCCCTGAGGGGGCGTCTGCGGCGAAAAGGGCTTCGGTTGGTTGTCGCGTGGAAGTTCGGCACCACAGCCAAGACAGAACTTGTAGTGGTCTTGGTTCTCTTTCGTACACTTGGGGCAGACGATCACGGAACTAGGCCTCCCGGCGGAACCCTCACAAACGATGAGGTATCGCTTCGATACAGTTTCGAAGCCTTCACACCGATGGTTTTTTTCACGCTTGTAGCGAGCGGTCAAGCAACACGAATTGCCGAGCCCACAAAGAGATCGATCACCGAGCCAGAAAGGCCAACGCTTCGCGAATCAGTTGCTGAAGTGGCGCGATTTCAAGCCGTTCACCGAGGGACCTGACCGCCTTCTCGGCTTCGGAGCCCCGGTAGCCCATATTGGTCAGGGCGCCGAGCAGCCGCTCTCGGTTTCCGGTGGCGGGCTTTGGAGGGGATTCGGCGTCGCTTTGGACGTCCAGCTTGCGGAGCTTTTCCTTCAGCTCCAGGACCAGCCGTTCGGCGGTCTTTTTCCCGATTCCGCTGACTTTGTTCAGTCTCGGGAGGTCCGATTCGTGAACCGCCCGGATGAGTTCGGGTGGAGGCAGCGCCGCGAGCACGCCCAGAGCCGTCTTGGGGCCCACGTTGGGGACGCCGATTAGCAGCCTGAAGACGCGGCGTTCCAGTTCGGTGACGAAGCCGAACAGATCGAGCGCTTCTTCTCGCACGTGCGTGTGGACGTAGAACGTGATGGCTTCGTCCCCCACGGCGCCTGCGGTGCCGGCCGGCGTCATCACTTCGTAACCGACGCCGCCGACCTCGATGACTACGGTGCCGTCGAGCTCGTGAGCCACGAGTCGACCCGTTAGACGGCCGATCATTAAACTGAGTACCGGTCGGGCAGCTAGTTAGCCTTGGCGCCAGCGGCGATCCAGTTTCGGAACAGATCGCGTTCGTTTTCGCACAATGGGACTTCTGGCATGTTGTCGCCGCACTCGCCTTCTGTGCCCGAAGCTTGAGCATCGCAGTCGCTGAGACCCAGGCTGTTCTGGCAACCATCGATCTTGTGCATGAGGAAGCTCTTGGAGGGGTCACCCGCAGTGACCAGCGTGTTTGACGGCGACGTCTTGGAGGCGGCGCCGACCATGCCGGCGATGACGTCTGCGACTTGTTGATCCGTGAAAGCGTCGTTCTTGGGGCCGAGGTACAAATCGGCTTTCATTCCTTTTTCGTTGTGGCAACTGCTGAAGTTGCACGAACGCTGAAGGATCGGCACGATGTCGCCCTTGAAGGACACATTGCCGCTGGGCGTGAAAGCCGAGTAGTCCGTCGGACAGGTACCGAGCTTGCACTCGCCGCCCGCTCCGGGATCTGCTGGATCATCGCTGCTGCAGGCGACTCCGGCCACAGCCGTAACAACACAAAGCGCTAACAATCGTCGAATTATCATCTGCCCTGGAACCTAGCAGAAACGGCTGCTGGCCGGTAACGCTCGCGGTCGAACCGCCGTCGTGCTACCCGCCTCCGGTGACTCAAACGCTGACCCTCGCGGGGGTGTTCGCCTTGGCAGTGGCGGGCTGCGCCGCGTCGAATAGTGAGACCCCTCCGCCGTTGGAGCCGGACTACAGCGCGCCGGAACGACGTGTGGCTGTGACGCGGGATATCGAGGATTTGGATGGTGACGTCAACGAGACGAATCCGCCACCCATCGACGAAGTACCCACCACTTGGTTCGTCCCTGGGGCGGTCGACGTCGACGAGGTCGAATTAGAAGAAGAAGAATTCGATCCCGAAGCCGAACCCGTCGACGACTGATGCGCCGGGCCGCGAGTCGCGCAGCCAGCGATGGGGGTAAGGTCCGTTAAGCTTAGAAGCGGCCGCTGAAGCTCAGCCCAGCGAACCCAGGAGCGACGGCGGGAGCGAAGTACGGCTTTCGGTCTTGGATCGCTGACTTGCTCTTGGGCGGCTTGCGCGGACTGAGGAAGTACCA
>JAUIKB010000271.1 GCA_030430975.1 Polyangia bacterium | reverse complement strand
ACGGCCGGGACAGGACAACTGCTCGGCCAGATGGTGCGCACAGGGCGCAAAATCATCGTGCCGCTATTTGGGGCAAATATGCTCGGCCTGTCGGTGCAAGAAATCGGATTGTTACTCAGCGCGGCGGCGGCCGTGGATGCGCTCTTTTTCTGGACGGGTGGGCTGATTATGGACGGTTACGGGCGCAAATGGGCCATTGTGCCCAGCTTTGTGTTGCAGGGCATCGGGCTGTTCGACGGTACGTTCGTCGACTGGGTGATCGAAAACAACGTAATCATGGTCGATCACTGGCACGGCATCACGCTGCTCGGCGCACGGGGGTCGGTTGTGCGCAACAACACGGTCATGGACTTGAACAGCGAGAAGCCCGGACCGCCATGGATCAAGATCGCCCCGCACAAGAACGGCACCGAGGCGTCGATGTGCGTAGTACGCAACAACCTAGCTACGTCGATCGCCAACGAGGGCGGCGGCGAGACCGAGGACGACAACGTGACGTTCTCGGACGCGAGCGAGCACTTCGTCGACGCGCCGAACCATGATCTTCACCTGCTCGAGACTTCGAGCGCGGTGGACGCCGCCGACGCGGCCGATGCACCACCGCTCGACCGGGACCGCATTCCGCGTCCGCAAGGCAGCGCGCCAGATGTCGGCGCGTACGAGTGGCACGACGGCAGCGTGATGCCGATGGGCGGCAGCACGTCGGGCGGCTCGTCCAGCGGCGGCTCTGGCACGGGCGGCACGGGGATGGGCGGCTCCGGGACCGGAGGCGCTAACGCCGGGGGTACCAATTCGGCAGGGACGAACGGCGGTGGCAACGGCGGAACGTCGAACGGCGGAACGTCGAACGCTAACGGAGGCCAAGCGGGCGGCGACGCCGCGGACGACGGCGGGTGCGGTTGCCGCACGACCGGCGGCGGCGCCCCTCGCGGAAGCGGCTGGTTGTTGCTCCTCGGTCTCGGGGCGGCGCTGCGACGCGCGCTGCGGTAGACAGACCTGACCGGGGACGAGCGCGGGCGCTGGGCCCAGTACGTCGAGGCGCTTGGCGGGACCGGAGCCGAGGCGGGCCAGCGCCTGTACCAGGCGGAAAATTCAACGGGGTTTGTGAACAAGACCGACGTGGCATTTGTGCGACGGGCGATGACGCATATGTCGGACGTACGTGCCTGAAACCACCACCGTAAGCCCCGAACCAGGTGTCAGGTCTAAGTGACCGAATTCACGCGAATGCCCCGAGACAAGTGTCGGCCGCGCGCGGCGCAAACGCCAACGTCCCGTGAACTGGTTTACGCGTCCCCACAGTTCACGTCGCCGTTGAAGTCCCGTGAACTGGTTTACGCGTCCCCACAGTTCACGTTGCTAGAACTGTTTGGTGGGACCCGGTACGAGCTTCGCCAGGTTGGTCTTGCCGTCGTACAGCCGCGTCCAGGGCGAGTGCGTCCGCGCCCAGTCAACGCGGCGGCGGGCTCGGCACGCCCGGTAGGCGTGGGGCGGGTGCGACCGCAGCGCTTGAGCTACTCCCTTGAGGATCTTTCCGAGCAGTCCGCCCAGCGGGTCGTCCTTCTTGGCCTTCGGCAGCTTGAGCTGTTTCTGTGGAAATTGCTTGGCGATGCGACTCCAGTAGTTCATCGCGCCGGTCGGGTTGTACTGCGCGCGCACCGCTAGCTCGAGGCCGTGATCGTCCGCCTCGTTCTCGTACTCGGTGGAAATCGGCATCCCCAGTAACCGCATGCCGATGCGAGCGTCACGGACTTCCTTGTCCTTGGTGCTATCCTGGGCCGCGTCGCGCTCGAGGATGGCCTTTGCATACTGATACGCCGCTATGGTGTGCCGGCGATCGACGTGAGCGATCTCATGCGCCAGGACGGCGACCAGCTCGGCCTCGGTGCGCACCGCTTGGGGGCTCTCGAACACGCCCGTGAACACCATGAGCACCCCGCCGGGCAGCGCCGCGGCGTTGAACTCTTTGCGACGCACGACGTGGACGCGGTACTTGAACGCCTTGCGGTCCGCATACTTTGCGATGTGATCGATCAGCGCCTGGAGATAGCCGCGGTACTTCGCGACGTCCGCGGGCAGATCCCATTTGCCGCGAAAGGACTTGTCCTTGGGGATCGCCTTTTCCAGGTCGAGTCCGATGCGCCGCTCTTCGGCGTCCGATATCTTGGTCGACTCCCGAAGCTGGCGCTCGATCGAAACCGCCATCTTCTTATATTTTTCGACGTCAGAATCCGGATCGTCGCAGCTCGGCGCGTCCTTCGGGAGCTTCGCCAGCGCGTCGACGGCCGTGGCCTGGGTGGCGCCCGCCGGAATCCAGCCGGACTGGCGCGAACTCTTCGGAACCGGCTTGGCGCTGGACGTCGCAGTCGTGACCGGCGGGGCGGTCGCAGTCGGCTTGGGCGTCGTGACCACGGGCGTCGGCGGCGGCGGTTCGTCTTGATCGAACACGTCTTTGACGCTCTTGCACGCCATCAGCGGCGCGAGAACCACGAGCAGCGCGGCGAGATGTCTGCCCGTCGTCACTACAGCCCGTACTCTTCTGCCAACTCGTGGTGACGCTGCTCTGCGGCTGAGTCGCCGGCCGCTTTGGCCAAGTCCGGCCAGGTTGGCGGCTTGGGCCAGTCTTTCGTCAAGTCGGTGAGCAGCTTATGGACCTCGGCCGGCGTCGCATCGGACGGGTGCGATACGTAGGCGTAGATGCCCGTCGACGGCTCATCGTCGATGAAGAGCTGGTACGACTCGTCGCTGCGCACGGACAGGATCGTACCCGATGCCTCGAACAGACCGTCCCGCAGCGCCTGCACGGCTTCCTCGCCGGGATGCACTCCATCAAAGATGTAGGTCTTGCGCCTGGCGTGGTCGAGCACGGTCACGGTCGGAAACAGCACTGGCGCGCCATCCTCGTCGTCGTCATCCGGCTGTTCGTCAGCGTAGACGCTCGGGTCCGGATCGAAGACGACCGTGTCGCCGTAGCGTTCCGTTTCACCAGGCGTGGCGAAGCTTAATACTCGCGCGGTAACCGGACCGGTCGCCAGCGCCACATCCGTTACCTCGGCGCCGCGATCGTCGCGACCGCGGACCCGAATCAGGCCGCGCGGTTCGTCGATCGGTCCCTCGTCGGACTCGATGTCGTATTCGACCCGCTCGGCCGACGCGCGCACTTTGACCCAATCGCCGATGATGGTCGCGCTGATCATGCGGTCCCAATCGTCGGGGCCGGGCTCGTTGCGACCGACAACGACGTCGAGGAGCTCGAGCGCGGCGTCATGCCGTCCTTCGTCCCGATGGATGCGCGCGAGCTCACGCAGCGCCGAATCGTCGTCGTCGTGCTTTTCGACGTACTCGGTCAACACCTGGGTCGCGCCCTCCATATCGCCCCGCATTTTCAGACTACGCGCTCGGAACCGCGCCGCTAGGTGTCCGAGGCCATCGCCGTGGCGATCGAGCAGGGCGTCCAGGTCGTCGTGTCGCCCCTGCGCCATCAGGCTGTTCGCGAGCTCGCGCAGCACCTCCGGCGATTCGCTGCGCTCGAAGGCTGCGCGCAACTCGTGCTCGGCAGCATCGGGCCATCCAGTCGCCCGGAGCGCCCGCGCCAGAACCGTCGCCACCTCGGCCTGCTCCGGCCATCGCTCGCACGCTCGACTCAGCACCGGCAAGTCGGCCTCTGGATCGTCGCCCAGTCCGTCCAGCACCGCCTGCGCCGTCTCGGCTAATTCTGGCAATGCAGCCGCCGGCGCCGTCTTGAACAGCGCATCGAACTTGGACCTAAACAGCTCCGGTCGGCGCAGCTTCTCGAGCACGGCGTCGGCAGCCGTTCGGTGCCGCTCGGCCATGTGACGCTGGCCGCGACCCAGCGCCAGCTCGGCTCCGTACACGTGCAGATGCGCCACGATGCCGAACGCACCGTGAGCGGTGAGTTTCGTTTGCATCTTGCGAAGCGCGGCACCGAGCTGCCAGCTGTTGTCCATCACCTCGCGCTTGCACAGCTCCGCGCACACTCGCACCCAGTCGATGTACAGCTCCGGATCGATCGTGTTGAGCGCCGGCAACACTTCCGCCGCCTCGTCCGCCCGGTTCAGCATCACGAGACAGCGCGCTCGCGCGACACGCCACTCACGCTGAGTCGACTCTTCGTCGTGGTCCCGCCAGGCGTTCAGACTGGTCAGCGCCTCCTTGTATTTGCCGGCATCGGTCAGCGCGTCCGTCAAACACGCCGCCACGCCCGATCCACGGATGCCGCCGTGCGGCTGAGCCAGTCGCTGTTGCTTTTTGCAGTAGGCGATCGCTTCTTCGTATTGACCGTCGTCGATCAAAGCGCCGGCGTACTCGGCGCTGATGCAGTCCCAACACGCCCAGCTCGGGTCGATGCGCTCGAGCGTCTCGGACGCGGCCGCCAGGCGTTCCGGTACAAAGCCCTCGCCGTCGACGATCGAATAGCAAGCCGCCAGGTCCTGGGTCACGCACACGCTCTGCGGGCAGTCGCGGGTTTCGGGCCGGGTCGCGAACTCGAGCAGTTCGACCGCCTGACCCGTGCCGTAGTGCGCGTCGTAGCGATGAAGCACCCGGCTCTGCATCAGCCAGTGCCGGAAAAACACTTCGAGCCACGGCTGCTTGAGCGCACGCGCGGCGGCAACACCCTCCGGCACCATCGCCTCGACGTCGCTATGGTTGCCGTCACAGGTCGCGCTGGGCACCGAGTCGATCAGCTGCGCAACCCGCGTGTGGCCAGCCTCGGCGAGTTCGTGCTGGAGCCGGTTTACCCAATCCCAAATATTCATCAGTCGATTCCCTTGAGCACTTCACACAGCGCCTTGCCGTAGTCCTTCAAAGCGCCGCCGATGTCGGCCTGCACCGCAGTGTCGGCCAAAAGCGACTCGAGCGGTCGGAGCAGTCGGAGCGCGAGCGATAGTCGAGGCTCCTCGGCGCTCAGCAACGCCTGGATCGCCGGACAATCGACGTTGACGTACAGCTTTTGCACGGCGCCGTCGTGAATTTTCTCAGTGTGAATACGTGCCAAGCCGAGCAGCGCCGACCCGATCCGTCGATCCGCCTCGTCCGACTCGATCTTTCGTTTCAGCTCGACTTCGCGGTCCGGAATCAACACGAACGGCAGATCGGGAGGCTGAAACCGGCTTAGAACGACTTCGCGGTCGGCCGCCGCGAACCACTCCTTGATGCGGCCGGTCGCCTCGTCGTCGAGCGCCGCGGGCCGGAACAGATCCCTATCGTTGTCCGTCCCGAGCACCACCAGTTGACCGCGTCGACGCTCGACGTATTCGCGGCAGAACGGCAATGCGCCGAATCGCACACCGTGAACCACCGGAACCTTGAGCGCACCGAACAGCAGCTCCTCAAATCCGCCGCGCTCGTTCTGGGCGACGTGGATCTTGCCCTTGGATAGCTCGAGCACGCGTCCGATCGTCAGGTCCCCTTGCGACGTGGGCACGGTGACGTCATCCGCCAACAGATCGAACAGGCGAGCATCCGATAGCGCCGCGCCGAGCAGCGCCTCGTTGTGGCGCAGCAGCACCCGACGCCACGCCGCGGATTCGTGTTTCGCGACCCGCGCCATCGCGTCGATCAGCTGTTCGCGGACGTACTCTGCCACGCGGTCGAAAGTCGCGTCCTTCTGCAACGTCTCGCGACTGGCCGTCGGCTGAAGCACGTCGCTTTCGAGCACGGCACCGACGAAGCCGGCCCACTTTGGCAGCAGTTCGCGCTCCTTTTTTCCGATCAGCATGCCGCGCACGAAGACCGACACGTTGCGATTGTCCGACGTTGCGAAGCTGCCGCCGTCCTGGAGCCACAGCGCGCCGCGGATCTCGGCGTCGGACTCCTCGAGCGGCATGACCGTTACAGGCCGGTAATCGGTCTCGAAGCGCTCCGCGAACTCCATGTACAGTTTGCGCTTGCGCAGCGCCCCCACGTCGGAGAGTCGCCACGGCGGAGGATCGGGATTGATCGCCTCACCGCCAACCCGAACCGTATGCGGCAACAGCGCGCAGTATCGGTTCAACAGCTCGCGCAGCAGACTCGCATCGGCCAGCTCGTGAAACTGCTCCTTGAGGTGGAGCTTCACCTCGGTGCCGATCGGACGCGCACTGGCCTCGGTCAGCGTGAAGTTCTGACCGCTGCGGCTGGCGAAGTGCCACGCTTGGTCGGGGGTTTGGTACGAGCAGGTCCATACCTGCGTCCGTTCTGCAACGACGTAGGCGGACAGGAAACCCAATCCAAAATAGCCGATCAGCCCCGCATCTTGAGTCTTCTCACGCAGCTGGCGCGTGTAGCCGGTTCCCACGGTCGCCAAGTAATCGCGCACTTCGGAGTCGGTTAGTCCGGCGCCGTTATCGCGAACGGTCAGCGTGTGAGCCGCAGCGTCACACTCCACGTCGATGCTCGGCTCGAATTCGGCTTCGTCTTCGTGCCGCCGACGTTCGCACGAGTCGTGGCCGTTCTGAACCAGCTCGCGAATAGCTACGTGCGGGGTCGAGTACAGGGCCTCGCCTAAGACCTGCATCAGTCCGCCCAGATCGACGCGCGTTCGCTCTACGGTGCTCACGGGCGAGACGTTACTACAGTAGAGTGGCTCCCTGCATGGCCCACTGGGTGCTCCACCAAAGCGAGGACGAAGAGTCTCTCAAGCACTTGGGACAGGCTCACCTCGACGATTTGGAGAGCGATGCCTGCGCCACGCTAGCGCGCCGGGCGCGACCTGGAGTGATCACCCTCCCGGTCTTAGCAGCCACGCTCGGATTCGCGACCGACCTCAGTAGCGATAGCCCACGGACGTTCGCGGCGTTTCTGGTGCTATGCGTTCTCGTGTCCGCGATTCGATACCCCCAGGTCCTGCGCGCCATCCGCAAGCTGCCGGCGACGGAGTGTGCGGCATGGCGCCGGGAATACGCGGTAGCCGGCCTCGCGCACATCACGATCTTCACCTTGGAGTCGAGTCTGATCGTGGTGCACTACGGGGTTGCGTGGTCCGGCCTGCTGGCACTGATCGTGTCGTCGGCCACCGTGAGCGTCGCGGCCGTCGTGTACGCCCCGTGGCGGCGCATGGGATTAGTGTACGTCGGCTTGATGATCGCCGTGCATCTCGGAGCGATCACGACCATCGGCGGCACCGAAGCCCGCTGGTTGTTCTTCGCGTTCGCCGTATACTCGCTCTACCTCGTGAACATGGTGCGCTCCCAGGGCCAGGAATACTGGCGGGGCGCTGTGACGACCAAGGTCGTCGCGGTGAGAGCACAGGAGCTGGAGAGAGCACGCGACGCTGCCGAGGTGGCGAGCCGCGCCAAGGACGAATTCTTGGCCACGATGAGCCACGAGATCCGCACGCCACTCAACGCGATCGTCGGCATCTCTCAAGTGCTGAAGAGCGAACACCTGGAAACCGAGACCG
>JAUIKB010000270.1 GCA_030430975.1 Polyangia bacterium | reverse complement strand
GGCGTCGGATCGTCGGTCTGGATGTTGTCATTCCAACCCGAGGCAATCCAGTCGCCGGGAGGCATGGCGATGCGGATGTAGGTCATCCGGCCGATTTCCCGGCTGGCCTTGAGTTCGTCGATCGTCTCGATACCTTCGATGACGACTCGCGCGCCGACGTCGATGCATAGATCGACCAGGTGACTTACGACCTTCTGCTGGCGCTTGTTTTCCGGCAAACCCATGCACAGTTGCCGATCGAACTTCACGATTTTCGGCTCGAGCTCAAGGATCCGCATGATGTTGGAGTGACCCGCGCCGAAGTCGTCGACGACTAAGTGCGCGCCCACCCGTGAGCAGACTTCCTTCAGCACCCCCATGCACAGGTCGTGATACTCGAAGGCGGCGGACTCCGTGATCTCGAGATAAACGTCGGCGTCGTGAAAGCCGATCGGGTCGTCGGGCCGAACCAACCATCGACTGGTCAGTTCCGCCGGATGAATGTTCACGAACAGCCGCTTGTCGGGGCAACGCTCGAAGGCGACGTCGCGAATCACGCGGCCTAGGCGTCCGCATGCGAGTTCGACGACGGCGCGGTCGAACAACGCGATGGGGTTTCGGAAATGCTCGCTTTGGCAACGCACCAGCGCCTCGTAGGCGAACAAGCGACCGGATGCCATTTCGACGATGGGTTGATACGCGACCTGGATATCGGAGCGATCGAGTGACCGCACGCTGCGCGGATCCTTGATGTCGTCGATGTCGTCCAGGTTGACGGCGGTTTGGTCCGTCAGGGTCCACTTGATCTTGTCGCGCTTGCTCATGCGGCGATCCCGCGCGAGCTCAGGACATCTTCGATGGCTTTGCGCTGACGGTCGGAGGCGTGGGGCAACGCCTCGCGGGCCGCCTCGACGAATCGCAGTCCGCGGCTCGACTTGAGGGCGGCGATGGCTGCTTTGCGTTCAGCCGTGCCGCCGTGATCGAGAACGCCCAAGAGCAGCTCGGCCGATTCGAGGATGTCGATGCGCGCCAGCGTCCGCACGGCGGCCACCCGGGCGGAGGATGACGACGTCGTCTGGAAGATGCGGGCGAGGGGATCGAAAGCGTGATCGAAGCGCAGACGTTCCAACGCCTGGACGGCTTCGGTTTGCACGCGCGCATCGGTGTCCGACAGCGCCGTCTCAATCGTCACGAACGTGCGCTTGTAGAAGTAGTGCGACATGGCTTGGGTAGCGGCCAGTCTGACGTCGGCGTGCCGATTTCGATACAGAGCCTCGAGCGGCGACAAGAGCGAATACAATTCGATCGGCGCTAAGTAGCGCGCGAGCGTCACCTGACCAGGCATTTCCAGTTCGCCTTCGGCTTCCTCGGCAGCCAGCGCGACTAACCGCCCAACCAGGGCGTTGCGCCGTGTGATGCTCTCGCCTTGCTCTTGGGGATCGAGAACGATGCCAGCACACGCCTCACTGGCGCGACCGGCTTCTTCCCACTCGATTAGATCGTCGAACCACACGTCAGGAGGCTGCACATGGCGGCCAAAGCGATCGTCGCTGGCGCCGTCGTTGCTGGCGTCGTAGGTTCCGGCGTATCGCTGAGCCGCGCGGCCGTAGTGCTTCTTGCGAGATGCTTCGATGTCGAGCTCGCTGAGCGTCCGGTACAGCGCGCCGACCTGGCGATAGTGTCCGGCTTCGGCGAACGCGAGCAGGCTTGCCAAGTAGGCGTTCTCGGCGATTTCGAGCGGACCTTTTCGCTGTTCGACCGCGCGCGCTGCCTGCTGCCAAAGGGCGGCCTGGCGCAGGATTCCGCGCGTCGCAACCTGTATCAGCCCCTGATGACGGGCGTACTCCGTCATGTCGCGGGCAAGGCTCGCGCCGGCCGCGTGCTCACCGGCCTGCTCGGCTAAACCGAGTGAATGCTCGTAAAGGCGCAGCGCGTGGTAGCGAAGGTTGTCTTCGCTTAGGATCCGGATCGCGTTAACCGAGCCCTCGAGCACGTGTTCGAACGTCCGGGTGAGACCACCGATCGCGATGAGCACGTGATAGCAGTCGAACGCGCGCTCGCGCTGGCCGATCGATTCGAATCGGTCGGCTGCTTCTTCGAGTCGATGCACGGCGGCGACGGTGGCTTCGCGCCCCGCGCCGTCGTCGCCCATCGCCAGACACTGTCGGGCGAGATTAAAACGCGCGAGCCCAGCAGCGTACAGATCGTGCCCGGAGCCGTCGATGCGCTGCGCCAGTCGCGACCAGAGCGTACGTGCCTCTTCGGCCATGTCGGCGCGCTCGAAGTAGATGGCGGCACGAACGCTGTGCTCGGACTTGTCGAGTTCACTGGCTGCTTTCGAATAGCTCGCCTTGCGCTGATTGCCAGAGCTCAGCTGGGCCCAATGCGCGTAGGTTCGCGCCCGATCGACCGGGGGACAATGAGCGAGTAACTCCTGCTGCTGGGAGGTGTCGCCCGAGTACCAGGCGCAGCTCAGCGCTTCCCGCGGGCGCTTGAGCTTGCTGTAGATGTCCGTCATGGTGCGGGCGGCTGGGCCGTAGGTGTCCTCACGGCTGTGCGTGAGGGACAGCGCTGCAGCGCCGGCGTGGATAGCCTGGTTCGGATTCGATCGCGCCCCGCGGCGGGCTTTAGCGAGGAGGGCGTCGATCGTCGCGTCCGCGCGCAGGTTGTTCCAGACGCGGATCACCGGGCCTCCGCAGTCGCCGTTGAGTTAGCGGTCGCCTCCGGCGGCGTTATCTCGACCTCGTCGAGAATCCCGATCGCCGCCTCGGTCCGAGCGGACTTGCTCGCTAACATCGCGTGGTCCACGACCCAGTGCGAGGCGAGCAGATCGAGGTAGTCGAGGTCGAGCTTGCCCTCGGA
Source organism: Polyangia bacterium (assembly GCA_030430975.1). Taxonomy (GTDB): domain Bacteria; phylum Myxococcota_A; class Polyangia; order Polyangiales; family Polyangiaceae; genus JAUIKB01. The sequence goes on along the minus strand of JAUIKB010000270.1, from coordinate 4,573 downwards.
CGGCAGCATGAAGACGGCCGCTACCTTGGCGCGTCGAGAGATCGCCGCGACCGTGTCCCGAGGGATGTACAGGGCCGCGTGGGTAAAAATATGCACGATCGGATCTCGTGGATCGCGCGAACCGGCCAGGTCGAGCAGCGCGTCGAACTCTTGAAAGACGCGCGCGGGGTTGCGTCCGCGTTCGCCCTTGAACGACAGTAAGTAGGCGATCGGTAGTTGGCCGTTCTTGGCCGAGTGCACCTCGTAGAGTCGCGAGTCGAAGAACCGAATCGTGACGTCTTCACCCGCCAACAGGAGCTTCTTTGCCGCCGCCATCGCCATCCCGCGAGCGAACGTCGCGCGCTCGCCGCGCATAGAAGCGGTCGCGTCGATGAGGATGTGATGGACGCGCCGCGTCTCGTCGCTGGTTTGCTCTCGCGCGTAGTAGAACACCTCGTCATCGACCATGCGCCGGAGCAGTTCTTCGGGGTCCCACGCTAGTTCGGTGAGCACCATGCTGTCGATGCTGCCTTTACGGCTAAGCCCGGCATATCCGAAGGCCGCAACCGTGCCGATGCCGGGTCGCGCCTTTGCCTCCAGCACGCTCGGTAGGATCTCGAGCGAGAAGTTCACCACGTCGTTCGCTTCGGCAGACCCGAGTACGTTCAGCAGGTCGACCTGGGCGAGGGCGCCGATCGAAGTGTCGCCGCCCAGCATCCCGAACAACTGCAACGTATCGAGGTCAAGCGCGTCCACCAGCGTTAGGACGTACAATCGTGCGTTCAACAGCAGCGACCAAACCTTGAGATCGGCATTGCGCGGCACGGCGGCGAAGAGCTGCGGCAGCTGGCGCTCCATGTTCTCGAACAGCGCCGCGTTGAGAGGAATCGCCGATGCGTACTCCGGTGTGGGCGCCTGTGCGGCGACGCCGGCGAGCAGCTTGGCGAGCACGACCACCACTAGATCGTCGCTCATCTTGAGGTCAGCCGACCGCCGTGCCGCCTCGCACTCTGCCACTTCGTTCACCAACGACAGGTACTGCTCGGTGAGGGACGTCTCGACGTTGGTCGTGCTCGGCGGCACGCGTTGTTCAATCGTCAGCTGTTCGTTAGCGCACGCCAGGACCATGCCTAGGTCGTGCACGATCGCCATCGGGACGCGCACGCCGAGCGTGCTCAGATCGCTGTGCCATTTGATCGCGCGCAGAGCCATCGTGGACGCGCGCGGGCGCACGACACTGAGCGCGAGGGTGCCGAGCGGTCCGGCTACCTCGGCCGTCTTGCTGAGTTCCGGCGGCACGGCCACGCATTGACTCTACAGCACGTTATCGTGTGTGGTGGCACGCAAACGGTCGCGTCCGTGCGTATTCCCAGCGTTGCCAGTACGCGCCGTCGGCGGAACGAGCCTCGGGTGTGGCAAACCGCGTCCGCCACAGGACGATGCGCACGGCCTCCGGTCGCGCTGGCAGCGGCTCGTCGAACAGCTCGTCTACCGCCGTCGGATCTTCACACATGCGAGTCAACAGCGTGCGCAGGTACCGCGGCATGCCTCGGATCTTCATGTCGGCTTGCGGGACGCGGTCGTCCACCCATCGACCTAGCGGGAAGAACCACAGGCGAAAATCGACGCGCGGCTGGTGGGGGGCGACGAATGGCGGACGCCGCGTCGGGTTGCCCGGCTTGTAGCGAAGATCGTGCGCGGTCCACGCGGCGCCATCGAACGTCTGCAACTCGACTTCGTCGCGGACGCGCGTAATCGACCGAAACAGGTGATAGCTGTTGACGATTCGCCACGCGCCCAGCTGCGTGGACAGACTACCGAGTACGCCCAGCTCGACTTTGCGATCGACGAAGCGCGTGTATGCCTGGACTGAAGAAGTCGTGATGTACACCATGCACACGAACCCGGCGACAGCGCCGGCGAGGCGCGTACCGTCGAGGCTCGGTGGTTTCCACAGCGCTCGTCCGAACGTGCGCGTGCGCCTCCGCAGCAGTCGCATGCGAGCCTGCACACGACGTATCGACGGCCAGCGTCGCCGAAGGCTTCCGAGAGCGACGGCGAGTTTCGCAGACCACGTCGTGATGACGCTGTCGTCCAGAAGAACGACGCCCAGCGCCAGAGCCAGATAGCAAAAGAAACCGTAGTTTGCGGTGGCCGCGTTGATGACCTGGAACGCGGCAAAGACGCCGAACGCAATCAGACGCAGCCTGCGCCCAAAGAAGATCAAGATGGGCACGCCTAGCTCCCACACCAGCGTGGCTCGGCTTTCGAAATGATGCCACCACTTGGGAAGATGGTGCGCGTACCACGCGAGCGCCGTGGGTAGCGGCGCGGTTTCGTAATAGAACGTCATCGCGCTGCCGTCGTGCCAGTCCTTGATAGGCGACTGGAACTTGGCGCCGCCGGACTCGAAGTACAGCTTAAACAGCAGCAGCTTCAGCAATAGCTCGCCCCAGCGCGCCCGCCCATGGGACGGAATGAGGGCCAGCAGCACGGCTGATTCGATCAGTAGATTATCCCATTGGAAAGAATAAAAGTCGCGTCCCGCGACGGTGTAGCCGAGGTACAGAAATGCCGACAACGCAAAGCTCAGCCGTGGGTACCAGCCCACAAACGCACACGCGGTCAGTCCGAGCCCGATGATCCAGCCGGCGGTGAGTGCACCGTCGCTAGCGTTGAGCCACAGGAACGTCGGGAACTCGGCAAAACCGAACGCCTGCCCGTCCGGCGCGGTCCTGGTGGCGAGCAGATCGAGAAACGGCGCGATCGGCAGCAGCCCACGGCTGCCGATCAGCACCTGCACCTGGCTTCCAAGCGATAGCCAGGCGATCGAAAATACGGCCGCGACAGACCGTTGCAGCAGCCGCAGTGTTACCGGACCGAACTGCTGATGCTGGCTTTTGCTATCCACCTCGGATCCGGAGCAGTATGGTCGCGCCATGTCGCGGCGGGAGAAAGAACGTTACCAGGTCTGGCTGCCAGTCAAAGTCGACGGCCTGAAGGAAGGGCTGGCGATCACCCACGACGTCAGCGGCAAGGGCCTGCTGATGGTCACGGCGAGCACGCTCGACGAGGGGTCCGTGGTGAAGCTCGCGGTGAAGCTGCCCGGCGACGCGCAGCTACGCCACGCCGAGGGCAGGGTGGTCCGCGTCGAAGAGAACGATGCGGATCCCCACGGTCTGTGGCCGCACCGCATGGCGATCGAGCTCGAAGAGGAGATCCCCGAACTGGCCTGGATTCAGGAGGCGCGACCGAAACCGGAACGCCGCACCAAGCCGCGGGAATCCGAGCCGCCCGAAGCGGACTAGTAGTCGGGGGGCTGGGGGGCGGTGCCGACGCCAAGAGCGTCGCAGTCCCGAACTTGGAACCCGTCGGACAAATAGCAAAAGGCCGGCTCCTTTCGGAACCGGCCTTCGGCTTGGCTTGCGTCTACTAGAGTTAGTAGATGCCCTTCATCGACGGCGCGTGCATCTTGAAGGTAGCCAGTGACTGACGGATGAACGTCGGCAGGCTCGCGTAGCGCTGCAGCACGGTGCACTGCGGGCTATTCAAGCAGGTTCCGCCGCCACGCACGACGGGGGTGCCGTCGGCGTTGAACTTCGGAAGGTTCCAGTCCGGCTCGCCGTCGCCGTCCAGGTCGGGACCCGGGTCGACTTCGTAAGCGATCTCCATCAGCTGGTTCGCGTACTCAAGGACTCGAGCCGAGATGCCACGCTGCACGGACTTGCCGAAGATGGTCTCCTTGCCAAAGGTCTTGGCGATGTAGACGCGGCCGTCGGGATGGTGGAATTCGATGCGGTTAGCGAATCCAGGATCGCTGTCCGCGCCGAGTTCCCACATGTGCATCATGTCGATCCACGTGTTCATCTTGTTCTCGGGCAGGTACATCAGCGTCATAGCAACCAGGAACTGCTGATTGTCGAAGCCGAACTGGGGGTCGATGGCCACGGTGTTGGGGACCGCCGAGGCGCCGAAGGGCGCTCCGTCGACTCCGATCGAGCCACAGATGTTGGAGCCTTCTGCCGGGAAGCAGACCTCGGGCTCGTCGCCGTACCAGGTGGTCCAGCCGATCGGCTTCGCCGGGTACCCGCTTCGATCCTCGATGTCCGGCAGTCCGTCGGCACGAGCCGCCAGGTGAGCGCCGCGGATCGCGTCATCGTTAGTCAGCATGTTGGCGAGCCAACGACGATGACCCTCAGGGAACAGGTCTGCCAGCGACACAGCGCGGTAGCGAGCGTCGGTGAAGTCCTGTCGGCTCGAGCTGATGAAGTTATCCACCGATTCGGAGAACAGGTAGCCGGCGTAGTTCTTGTTGTAGTAGCTGCCGCACTGCACGGTGAACTCCGAGTCGTACTCGCCCTTGTCGCTGGACAAGTCGTTGTTTACTGGCCTTCCGCCCGCCGTCATCTTGCCGAAGTAGCCGGTGGCGCCGTGCGGGATGATCACCGCGTTGTCGATGATCGAGGAGAAGCCAGAGGAGGGCCGCTGGTCGTCTTCTGACCATCGCAACATGCCGTCCGCGGTACCCAGGTTATGAGGTCCGGGTTGCGGGCGAGACGCTACCTTGGCGAAGTGATTGAACGCCGCCGATGAC
>JAUIKB010000269.1 GCA_030430975.1 Polyangia bacterium | reverse complement strand
TTTCCAGGGCGCACCGGTCTTGTTCCAGGACTAGGCTCGACGCAACGTCGCACCGTCCACCAGCTCCGACGGCGCGAGGGCCGTCCCAAATCGCATCGATAGCTGTTTCAGAGGTTCTGCTGGCGTCCCGGTCGCGATGGCCGATTCGATGGCGGCGACGGGCGTTAGCCACAATAGCGTTCGGCCCTGGTGGGTAGCGCCACGAGCCACCGACCCCACCACTTGCTGAGTGTTCGCGAACACCGCGGGACATCCGCTTTGGCCGCGTCCCGGGATCAGTCGGTGCAGCAACACGCAGAGCGCGCGGTCGTCCGCATACACGACCAAACCCGCTTCGCGGCGCCAGCCGGCATCCAGCGTCGGCGCCTTGTCGAGTAGTTCGACGACGTCTCCTACGACTACCGGATCGTCACGAGCCGTAAGCTGCTCTACCGGCACTTCCGGTCGAAGCAAGAGCACGTCGTCGCGCATATCGAGCGGCTTCGCGCTTCCTACGCCTCGGCACCAGCCACACGTCGACACCTGCTCGTGCTCGCCGGAACCATCGAATCGCTGACCGATCGGCGCAAGACCGATGCGGTCAACGCAAAACCCAGCGAAGGGAAATACGTGGCCGCTGAGTACGAGCCGCTGGCGCCCGCGATGTTTAAGGCAGAACGCCGCGCCCGCCAGTCGCCGCTGGTCGACGCCGATCAATGTCGGCTGAAGTAGAAGCGGCGACCTGACGCTGCCTGAGGACACGTTGCGTGGAAATTCGCTACTTGGGGCGAAGCGTCGTCCGCATGATCCAGTCGCCGGGAAGCATGAAGTCCTCCGCCTTTTCCCACGTCGACCCCGATCGGATCCAGTTCACACCCGCCGTAATCCCGCCGCTGTCGCGCGCGATCGACGGGAGTCCGCTTTCGAGATGACACACCGCCACGGCGAACTTCGCCTCCTGAAACCCGGCGACGTTCAGTGGCGTTGCGTCCAACTCGTTCAACGCATCGTTAGCGCCGGTTACCGTAAAGCTCGCCGTCTGCAGCTCTGATTTGGGCGCGCCGTCCGCATCGACATCCCATAACTGTACCGAAAATTCTCGACTCGTTGCTTCGCCGCCGATGAGCACCGTTATCTTGTCCAGCATGTACGGGCAGTCAAGTCCGTCATACACCACTGCCCAACAGTCATTGGCGGCGAATCCCCCCTGAAAACCGACCTCACCGCCGTCGTCAAAGTCGTCGTACTTGCGCACCACGCTCGTCTGACTGCATTCATCACCGGTTCCTCCGGTTGAGCCTGCTGCGCCGCCTGAACCAGAAGCACCCCCGGATCCAGCGGTGCCACCCGAACCTGCTTGCCCCGCGTCACCGCCGCTCGATGAACCAGCGCTGCCCGCGGTGCCTGCCGACCCCGCGCTGCCGCCGGCCCCCGTCGTGCCGTCGGACCCGGAATCCGAACAGGCCACAAGCATCGCTACCGCGACCCCGAGAAGTCCTGCACCTCTTGCCAACCGCCCCACAACTTGTGCCATGAGGGTCAGCATAACCCGAGCGTCACGCGATGTCGCTGGGCGGTGGAGGCGGCACCGATGCCCGCAGATGCTCGCGCAGCAGCCGACACACGTCCGTCGTCGTCAGAATACCCGCGAGCTTGGTTTTTCGAGTCACAATGCAGGCGTGCAGGTGACGGTCGCTCATCTGATCGACCACTTCATCCAGGCGAGCGCTGATATCGACCACATATGGGTCCATGGCGCACACCGAACCGACGGACACGTCGGTGCGCACCTCGGCCTCCAGCCCACGCGCGACCCGAACGTCCGCGTCCGAGAGCAACCCGATGAGATCGCCCTGACGCGTCACCGGCAAGTGCCGAATGTCGTGCTCAGCCATGACTTCGGCAGCGGTGGCGACGCTCTCCGCCGCTTCGATCGAGTAGGGGAACGGCGTCATGACAGATGCGAGGCTCGGGATCGACACGCCGTGGATGGTAGCGCATCAAGCGGGCCGGTCACCCTGATACCATCACCGAATGCACGAGAATCTGGACGAGCTGCTCACTCGAACCTTCGACGACCGTCAACTATCTCGCAACGAGAAGAGCGTGCTGCGCGCCGCCGTTCAGGAAGAACAACTCGGTGGGGAGCAGCTGGCTCGATTGCGCAACGTCGCGTTCAAACTCGCCGCGGCTGAACTCACCGACCCGAAAGCCAAACAGGTGCTCGATTGGGTCGAAGACGTCGTGCGAGTCCTGACGCCACGCCCTCCAGCCGATCAGCTGGCATACGCACGCTTCAGCCCCGGCTCCGAGTGTTTGTCCGCACTAACGGATCTGATCGGACGTGCCAAAACCAACCTCGATATCTGCGTGTTCACGATTACGGACGACCGCATCAGCGAACAGATCGTGAAGGCCCATCAGCGAAACGTCGCCGTTCGCATCATCACGGATAACGATAAGTCTCTCGACCGCGGCTCCGACGTGGATCGACTAGCCGCTACGGGGATAGCGGTTCGAACGGACGACACCGACAACCATATGCATCACAAGTTCGCGCTCTTCGACAACCGAGTACTCGCCACCGGCAGCTACAATTGGACGCGCAGCGCAGCTAAATACAATCAAGAAAATATACTCGTCACCGATAGCATCCGTCTCGCACGCTCGTTCGGCGCGGCTTTCGAGAAGCTATGGGTCAGCTTTGACCGCTAGCGCTTGCGAATCGAGCGCGCGTCGATACGCTGGGTTCGTCGGGCTCAGCAGCGGCAAGTCGGGCGGAGACGTAGAAGACAGTCTAGGCCAGGCGCAGACCGGTTCGCGTCCGCGAAGCTGCGAGGGCTCTGGGCGACCCTTTTTGCCGCTCCGCGGCGTCGGGTCGCTGCCGCTGCGCGGCGGATCTAACTTAGCCTCCTGCTGCGTCGTCTTGACGCTGCATGCAAGAAGCGAAGCGAGCTGGCGCCGTTCAAGACAACGACCCATCTCGAAAACAACGCCGCCCGTCGAGCCCAGAATCGAACGGTCGAGCAGGAAACAAAAAACAATCTAGTCCAGGCGCAGACCGGTTCGCGTCTGCGAAGCTGCGAGGCCCCCCGCAGGCTTCCGGGGCCGAGCAGCGAAGCGAAGCGAGCTGGCGCCGTTCAAGACTAGAACGTACCGCGGAGCGACACGCCACGCGGGCCCACGAACAGGTCGGACGAACCGATCAGACGTGCCGGCTTTCGCTTTGCCTGGGTGACCGAAGCCGGCTCCGTCAACAGCAGCGCCGCCGCACTCCCGATACCGATCACTCCGAGCACGAGCCCCACGTTGGCGAGCGTCTGGTACGTCTGCCCAGTATCCGCCTCACCGCGTAGCCGCTCCGGGCACTGTTGCGCGGGACAGCTGTCCTCGAGATTGCCGAACTTGGAGTTGTTGAGGATTCCAAACACTCCGAATGCGATGAAACCTGTGACGCCGATGCCGCCCGCGACGTAGGCGATCGTTCGCCGGCTGTTCGGTTCGTCCGCTGGTCCAGCATCTGCGGGCGACGGAGCCGGAAGCGGCTTGGGCGTGACCTTGGGCCTGGGATCGGGTTTCGGCGCTGGCGGCGCTAAGACGATGTCGCCGGAACCGCCCGCCGTGAGCTCAGCGGACTGCTTGACGACAGTCCCATCCGGCAGTGTCAGCGTCGCCTCTACCGCACCCGGCAGGCGCCGCTCGTGCCCCGCCAGCTTCACGACGCTTCCCTCCGGTGCCTCTACCTTGAGCGTGAGCGTCGCTACCCCCTTGGCTATGTCGGCTAGCTCGGACTTCGCGCTCTCGACGGTCTTCTTGTACTTCGCCGCGCCGCTGTTTGCCGCTGCCTCGGCCTCGGTCAGCGTCGCTTGCATAGCCTGGTAAGCCGCCACGTGACGCTCGAGCTTCACCAGTGTTCGCGCGATCATCAGGTGAGAGTTCGGGCTAGCGACGACCGCAAATGACGCCTCGAACTCCTCCAGCGCGGCTTCGTACTTGCCTTGCTTAAACGCCGCCATCCCGATCTTGTAGTGGCTGCGCGCGCTGGCGGTTTGCGCCTTGGTCGCGGCATCGATCGGCACGCCTTCTGCGGCCGCCGACGAACCGAGCGTTAGCGTGAGCAGACCGACCGCCAAAGTGCGGCCTACGATTGGATTACCCATCACGGATCTCCGCATCAAATGTCGTCCGGCGTGTAAGAGCGCTTCGTCTTGACCGGCTGCGGACGCGGTCGCAGCGTGGCCGGCCGCCTGATCACCGGCTTAGGCTGCGCCACCGCCGCGGTCTCGGTCTCCGCCTCGGTCTCGGTCTCCGCCACGGTCTCGGTCCCGGCCTCGGTCCCCGTCTCAGCCCCGGTCCCGCTCGACACCGTCGGCGCCGCGGTGGGTGCCACGGTCGGCGCTGCAGGGGCCGCGCCGTTGAGGAGCTCTGCCTTGTTGCTGCGGTCGTTCAGAACGATCGCAATCGCAAGAATCAGCGACGCGACGGCAACCGCCGCGAGTATCCACGCGCCTCGATCCGATACGTCATTCGCCGCCGGCCGAGAGTCGGACACGAGCCCAGGCTCGCTGACCTCGGACAGATCGTCCGGCGCGACCGGCTGTACAGGAGCGACGGCGATGTCGCCCTCCGTCGCCGCTTCGGGCTCGGGAACATCCTCCTGCTGCGCTGGCTGAGGAGCCGCCGCCGGCGCGGAAAAGATGTCGTCCTCCGACACGACGTTCGGCCCGCCCGCCGTCGGGGACGAGAAGATATCCGCCTCGGAAACGACGTCGGGCGCCGAACTCGCTGCATCCGGTGCCGACAGCAGGTCGGTTTGGGCTAGTTCGTGCACCTCGGGCTCAGCAGGAGCTGGCATACCGCGCAGCGTCGTGTGACGTGACGGTGGCTGCTCCAGGTCTTCAGCGTCTGGCGGAGCCGCGCCGGGGCTCGGTGGTTTTGGTGGGCTCGGCGCCTTCAAACCGCCCATCAGGGTTTGCTTCGAGCTACGCACCTTGCTCGGCGGCGCTGGTGGCTTCTTGGCTTCGGACTGCCCGCCGCTCAGCGCGGCCTGCCAAGCGGGTCCAGCGTTGGGCACGTCGGGTCTGGCTGCTGGCGCACGCTCACTGATCAGCGCTGACGAGGAAATCGGCGCAGCTTCGTCGTCCTCGAAGTCAGACGACGAAATCGGCGCGTCGCCCGCCTCGGGGGCCACACTGCGCGCCCTGGCTTCCGCGGCCGCCTCAGCCTCAGCCTCCGCGCGAGCCTTAGCTGCCGCGGCGGCGGCAGCCTCCGCCGCCGCTTCGGCACGAGCCTTCGCCTCGGCAGCTGCCTTGGCGCGCGCTTCGGCTTCCGCTTGAGCGCGAGCGGCTGCCTCGGCCTCGGCTTTCGCTGCTGCGGCTGCTTTGGCTTGCGCCTCGGCTTCCGCCTCAGCGCGCGCGCGGGCCTCGGAGTGAGCCTTGGCTTCGGCGACGATCTCATCACGCAGGTCTCGTGAACTGCGCCGGGCGGGTTTGGGCGGGGGAGCGCTCTGCGAGGGAGCGTCGTCCAGCTTGATGTCGTGAGAGCTGCGTCGCCGTGCAGGCTTGGGAGGCGGCGCGGGCGCCGCGCCCGGCGCGGGGGCGGGGATACCCACCAGAGTGGCCGCGCGAGCTCGTGCGGGCGGCGGTGGCGCAGGCGCGGCGCCAGCCGCCGGCGCCGGCACACCGACCAACGTCTGAGCGCGGTTGGGGCCGGAGGCGTCTGCGAACTTCGATCGCTGTGTCACGACCGCCGCCGGGCGAACCGGTGGCGTTGGAGGCGTCGCGCCGCGAGTCGCCCGAAACCGCTTGCTCAGGGGCGGCGCGTCGCCTGCTGCGCCGAGCGCGGTTTCAATTTGGCTCTTTCGACTCGCCAACGCCGCTGCGCAGAACTTCTCGAGCTGCTCGGCAACGGCAGCGTGATCGGCAAGCTCGACGCCTTCACGCAGCGCATCGGCGAAGTCCTGCGCGTCCTCGAAGCGTTTGGACGGATCGCGCTCGAGCGCTCGTGCGCACACATCCGCGAGGGACTCGGGCACGGGGTCGCCGCCGGGCGGCTTTGAAGCGTCCGCGCGTCCGATCGTCGACTTTCGAATGCGGTCGACGATCATCGAATGGCTCGCCCCGGCGAACAAGCGCTTGGCGGCCAAAAATTCCCACAAAACAATGCCGATCCCGAACAGATCGGCCTGGGGCCCGACCTCGCCCTCTGTCACTTGTTCCGGCGCGTCATACGCCACGCGCTCGGGATGCCGGAGCCAGGACTTGATCGTCGATGCCGCACCCGTCACCGGCACGTCGACCAACCGCGTGATGCCGTCCGTTCCAATAAGCAGGCTATCCGGAGTAATGCCACCGTACGTGTAGCCACCGTCTTCGGCGACCTCATGCAACCCGCGCAGTGCTTCAAGAGCGTCGACGATGATGCGACCGACCACGCCGTGCGGCAGCGGTGCCCGCTTGAATCCCGACAGCCGCAACAGCGAGCGCGCTGTGTCACCCGGATGGTAGTCGCTAACGATGCCTAGCTCTTTGCCCTCGTTGACCACGTCGACGACCTGAACGACGTAGGGGTGCATCTTGCGGACGCTCCACCAGGCGGCTTCCGTCAGCGCGTCCACTGCCTGCTGATCTACGGGCGGACGCATCGCGATACGCCGAATCGCCGCCGGTACGCCGAGCCCATCACCGCTGATCGGGTGCCCGACCCACAACGAGCCCAGGAAACTCCGGTGCAGTTCGCAAACGAACTCGTACCGACCCAACCGCTGGGACTTGCCACTCATGCGTGGCCACCATGGGGAGAAGCGGAAGACATCGCTGGTATCGGACCCTGGACAGTAGCCCGGAACCCGCTCCACCCCCAAACAGAAGGACATTGTGGAAAGCAAGCCTGGGCCGAGAATATGTGACACTTGAGCAGTGCTTCGGCGCTTGGGTGCTGAAGGCTCTTGACGCCCAGCACGGCGATGGTAACTAGCGGCTCTACGTCGGGCCATTAGCTCAATTGGTAGAGCAGTGGACTCTTAATCCATTGGCTGAAGGTTCAAGTCCTTCATGGCCCACCACCTGACGAACCCAGTCCGCCACCCAGGCCGAAGCCTCGGGTGGCGGTGCTGTTTCGTGGCGGGCTGTTTTGCGAAGAACTAGCGCAAACCGTGGCGCTTCAGCTTGTCCAGCAGCGTCGTTCGCGTCACCCGCAGGCGGCGCGCGGCTTCGGACCGGTTGCCGTCACATGCGTCGAGCGTGTCGCGGAGCAGCTGCTTTTCGAACCTGGCGACCGCCGCTCGAAGCCCCTGGTCGGCGTTTTCAGGGTCCGTCCGCAACCCTGAGGGATCCGCTGCGCTTATTGAACCGTCTGAACTGAGCGCCAGCCACCTGGCGATGGCGTTGCGCAGCTCGCGAACGTTACCCGGCCAGCTATGCGCGGTGAGTGCGGCGACTACCTCGTC
>JAUIKB010000268.1 GCA_030430975.1 Polyangia bacterium | reverse complement strand
GCGACTTCGGCATCGCGCGCGCGATCGGCGCGGGCGAGGCGTTGCCCGACGAGGCGATTCAGGGCAAGGCCGGGTACATGAGTCCGGAAGCCGCTAGCGGTGGCGCCGTCGACGCTCGATCCGACGTGTTCGCGTTGGGCATCATGCTGTGGGAACTGCTCGCGGGTCGGCGCCTGTACAAGGGCGAGGCTGGGCGGCCGCCGTCGCTGCAGCAAGCGCAAGCGGCGGAGGTTCCGGAACTGCCGCAGCGTGGCCTGAAGGACGAGGAGATCCTGCGCGATGTCGTGACGCGCGCGCTCAGCAAAGACCCCAACATCCGGTTTCAGAGCGCGAGCGAAATGCTGCGCGAGCTGGAGGACTACGTTCGCGGAGCTGAGCTCAACGCCAGTCCGTTGCGTTTCGGGGAGTGGCTCATGGATCACTTCGGCAGCGCGATCGTGGACCGACGACGCGCTCAGGAACGCGCCGCGCGCGTGTGGGACGAGCGCGACCGTAGCGGCCCTCAGCACAGTTCGGCGCCGGTCTCCGAACACGCGCGCGTACCCAGCGATCCGTATGCGGACCGGAGCAGCGAGCCCGGACCCGCGCGGAGTTACAGCGACGAGTTCTCATCGGAGCCGGTTTCGGTCGTTCAGGTCGAGCAGCCACCGCCATCGCTCACGGCGGTGGTCGCGCCGAGTCAACCCGAGCCGCCGGCGTCCAGTGGCAACAACATGATCGTGATCGTGATCGTGGTGCTCGTCGTCGCGCTCGCGCTGCTGGGCGTCTATACGCAGCTGTAACGTGGCGACCGAACGTTTCGCACGGGTCGCGGTGCCGGTGCCGCTCGGCCAAGCGTTCACTTACGCGGTACCTGAGGCGCTCTACGAGCGAGTTGTTCGCGGATCTCGTGTGTTGTGTCCGTTCGGTCGGCGGCAGGTCATGGGCGTCGTGCTCAGCGTGGCGGAGGATCCGGGCGATGTGCCGCGTGAGAAGCTCAAACCGCTACGCGCCGTGGTCGACGATCAGCCGGTACTGCCCGACGAGCTGCTCAGCTTCTTGGTCGAGCTGGCGCGCTACTATCTGGCGCCCATCGGTGAGGTGATGCGGCTCGCGTTGCCGTCGATCGAGCGACAGGCACGCGCACGCTTGGACCAAGACGGTGCCTTGGACGGCATGAAGGTGCAGTCGGTCGGCCGCTTGGTGCAGGTGGCGAAGTTCGTCGAAGGGGCAGCGGAGCCGGAGAAACTTCGCGGCGCGGCTCTCGAGCTGTTCGAGCATCTGCGCGACGCGAAGCAGGCCCCGGTTTCGGAGCTCACGCAGCGTTGGGGAAACGCGCGGGCAGCGGTTAAGAAGCTCGTCGGCCTCGGCGTGGTCGAGATCGTCAAGGAACCAAAGACGCGCGACCCGTTTCTGGGCGATGAGGTTGAGCGCGTGCCAGCGCCGACGCCGACGCCGCCCCAGGTCGAGGCGGTCGACGCCGTTTGCGGGGCGCTGGCCGCGGCGGTGGCTGCAGGTCAGAGCAGCGCCTTCTTGCTGCACGGGGTCACAGGTTCGGGGAAGACCGAAGTGTATCTGCGCGCTGCCGAACGCTGCCTCGAACTGGGCGGCGGCGTGATCGTTTTGGTGCCAGAGATCGCGCTCACGCCGCAGCTCGTCACGCGCTTCCGGCAGCGGCTCGGAGACGGCATCGCCGTGTTGCACAGCGGACTGTCCGAAGTCGATCGGCACGTGATGTGGAAGCGTCTTCGGTCCGGCGAACTGAAGCTGGCGGTCGGCGCGCGCTCGGCGGTGTTCGCGCCGGTCGCGAACCTCAAGCTCATCGTCGTCGACGAAGAGCACGACGGGTCGTTTAAGCAGGAAGAAGGCGTGCGCTATCACGCGCGCGACATGGCTCGACTGCGCGCCCATCGGAGTCGGGCCGTGTGCGTGCTGGGGTCAGCGACGCCGTCTCTCGGATCCGTCGCGGCGGTGCGCGAGAAGCGAATGCAGCGCCTCACGCTGCCGGATCGCGCGCACGCTACCGCCACACTTCCCAAAGTCGAGTTGGTCGATCTCAGGCGCGTCGGGCCCGGGCCGAGTGGGCACCGGCTCCTCAGCTTGCCGATGCACCGCGCCCTCGAGCGCGTGGTCGAGGCCGGCGAGCAGGCGATTCTGTTTCTCAACCGGCGTGGTTTTGCTCCCAGTCTGCTCTGCGAATCGTGCGGCAAGGTCACGGAGTGCCCGAACTGCAGTGTGTCGCTGACGGTGCATCGTTCACGCGGCCAGCGGCTCCACTGTCACTATTGCGACTTCAGCATGCTGCCGCCTTCGAAGTGCCAGCACTGCGGAGCCACGAAGCTCAGTGAGGAGGGCGCCGGTACGGAACGCATCGAAACGTCACTCAGCGAGACGTTTCCGACCGCACGGGTCGCGCGTCTCGATCGCGACGTCGCCGCCGGCCTCAAGAGCGAAAAGGTGCTGGCGCGCATGCGCGCCCGGGAGATCGACATCTTGGTCGGCACTCAGATGGTGACCAAGGGCCACGACTTGCCGGAGGTGACGTTCGTCGGTGTGCTCAACGCCGATGCGGCGCTGTCGATGCCGGACTTCCGTGCGGCCGAACGCACCTTTCATCTGCTGGTTCAGGTTGCAGGCCGTGCTGGGCGTGGCGACACACCGGGCACGGTGATGATCCAGACGCGCCAGCCGGAGCACCCGGCTGTGGCGCTGGCGGCTCAGCACGATGTATCGGCGTTTATCGACTACGAGCTCGAAGCGCGGAATGAACTGCGTTACCCGCCGTTCTCAAGGTTGGTGATGGTGCGCATCGACTCGATGGACGAAAACCGCGCTGTAAGCCATGCCGATCGCCTTGCCGATGTGGCGGGGAAGGCCGCGCCGGCCGGGGTCGAGATTCTGGGCCCCGCTCCGGCCCCACTGAGCCGGCTCCGCAATCGGTTCCGGTTTCGGTTCGTGATGCGCGCCGCGGATCGAAACGCGCTGCGTCGTCCGCTTCTGGCCGTGGCGCGTGCGCCCGTACCGGCACAGGTCCGCGTGAGTTGGGACGTCGATCCGGAGAGCATGCTGTGACGCCCGGACGGGAGAATGGTAGAGCGTGGTCGATGCGTCGCGCGCTCGTCGGACTTGCTGCCATAGTCGCTTTCTCGGCGCCGTCCACCGCCTCGGCGTTCGAGAAGCAGTGGCACCTCGGCGGAGGGTTGGGTGCGGGCGTCGCCTCGGCCGCGTCGGGATCGCTGGGTCCGGTCGGCGGGCTGTACGCCGGCTACGGTCTCACCGACGAGTTCGATCTGCGGCTGGAGTTCAGCGCCGGACTACACGACCTGACGGACGGCGCGCCAGGCAGCGAGGAGATCGGCCCCAGTCTGGCTTACACCGGGGCGTTTGGGGCAACCTACAAGCTCGACGTGATCGAGTGGATTCCTTACGTCGGACTGCTGGTCGGATACGCGGGATTCAACGGCGACGCGGTGCCCCCGGGGGTCGCGGCTGAGTCGGAACAGGCGGTCAAAGGCGCGCTCGATTTGTCGACTATTTTCGGTATCGATTATGCGCTGTCGCGGAATACCGGGCTGGGCGCGATGTTGCGTTACCACGCGTTTATGACGGATGGTCTTACCGATTACCCGTACATGTCGTTTATGCTTCGCGCCGAGTATCGCTGGGGTTGGTAAAAAACCAATAAATACAGGCATTTGAGAGCCTATGCTGGCGGTGCGCCGGGCGAAAATGTGCCATTTCATGGAGTTCCAGGCTGGAACCGTTTTCGCAACAGATGTGCAGTAGTCAGAGGCGCCTAGTACAGCCTGTGGCACTCTCAGCCGGTAGTCGAAGGTCAGCCAGGCCAGGCTCAGCCGGTGGAAGAAGCCCGGCCTAGAAGGTCAGCTTCAGGCGCGCGCTAGCGCCGGAACGCGATGGCCCGACGCCGACGCTGGTTTCGCCACTCGAGCCGGAGCTCAGGATTAGGTACGCGCCAATACCGACACCGAGTAGGCCAATTGCCATGCCGATATCTGAGATGGTCGCCGCGGTGATGGCGTCGTCGTTGAGCGACGCGCCGCGCTCGGTGCACCGTTCGTTCGGGCATTCGGTGTCGCTGTCGGAGCGCAGGTTGAGCGCGCGGATACCGAAGAAGCCGCCGACCAGCAGACCAGCGATTCCGACCGAGCCAACGACGTAGCCGACGGTCGGAGGTGACGTGTCGGGCTCGGGTTGGGGTCGCGGGGCGGGCGTCGGCTGGGGATAGAGCTGAGGAGTCGGTTCGGGAGTGGTGTCGACTGGCGGCGGGGTTTCCGCCGTAGCGGTTATCGGCTGGAGCGCCTCGATAGCTACCGGCTCATGCTGGCCGGCTTCCGTGATCGTCACCGCGACGGTGACCGGCTCATAGCCGTCAGCCCTGGCGGTGATCTCGTGAGTTCCGGGATCGACCGGCACCGCGGTGCCCCACACGGCGCGCCCCAGTTCGACGGCGCCGAGGCTGACGCGCATCCCGGGTAGCGGTTTAGTGACCGTGATGGTGACGTAGGCGAGCCGCGGTTCCAGCTCGGCGATCTTTTTTCGGGCGATGGCGGCGCGGTCCTGAGCTGCTTCGTTCATTGCCAGGGGCAGCAGCTCTTTGTAGCGGGCCCATGCCGATGCGGTTCGCCCGATGCGTTCGTAACAGTCGGCGAGATTGAGCAGCGTGCCGCTGGCGGGATCGAGGCGCTGGCTCTCGGCGTACTTGGGGCACGCCGCCGCGTGATCGCCGGCGCGGGTGAGTTTGCGGGCCTCGGTGAACAGCGTTTCGGCGACGCTGGTCTTTTGGGCCGTCGCTGGCGCCGTGGCGAGCAAGACGAGGGCGCCGACGGAGTGGGCGGTACGTATCATCGACGAAACTCGTATGGGTCACGCGCTGTCGCGGGCGGGGGGACGGCGGGTTTTGGTGCGGCCGGCTTAGGTGTAGCGAGCCGTGCCGGTTTGGGTTTCGATGGGGTTGACGGTGACACGCTCGAGGTCGGTCTCGCCGCAGCCGCGGCGATGATCGACGACGCGGCGCGCGCGGAGCCAGGCGGCTGCGCGGTCGACCCAGAGCTGGTCGTCCTCGGGGGGGCGATGACCGGTTCGGCGGCCAGCTCCGGCGGCGCTGCGGACATGGCGGAAGCTTCCGCGTTGTCCGGTTCGATTTGGGGCCGAGCGCGGAGATGCGCGAATGCGGCAACGCCCACGGCCGCGATGGCTGCGGCCGCAGCGAATCGTTTCGGGCGCGATGACTTGTCGGTGATCGCGATCGGCACTGACGCCGACGTAGGGGAGGCCGTATCCGAGTCGAGTGGTGCGGACGTCGTATCCGAAGTGAGCGTGGGCAGGTCGGGGTCAGGTGTCGCCAGCGCTTCGCCTGAGTCGGGCTGGGCTAGCTGCTCGAGTCGCGACACGAGGACGTCACCTCGACGCGGATCTGTGAACGGACTCAGGGCGCGTCCCAACTCGAGCATGCTGGCGTAGCGCCGCGCAGCGTCCTTGGATAGGCAGCGTTGAATCACTCGCACGAAGGCAGCGGCGACGTCGGGCGCGGCGTCGACGTTGAGCAGTTTGCTGCTGAGATCGGGGGTCGGTTCGTTAACGATCGCGACGGCGACACCGGTCGTCGATGCGGCGGTGAACGGTCGCTCGCCCGTGGCCATTTCGTACGCGATAACACCGAGCGCCCACACGTCACTGCGCACGTCGGCGTTGCGTGGGTCGTGGATCTGCTCCGGCGCCATGTAGTGCGGCGTGCCCAAGACGGCGCCGGTTTGGGTCACTGGGTCGGCGCCTGCGTCGACCGCGGCGGTCTTGGATACGCCGAAGTCGAGAACCTTGACGGAGGGGCCGTCGGGGGTGCGCGCAACCATCAGGTTGGACGGTTTGAGGTCGCGGTGAACGATGCCTTGAGCGTGGGCCTCGGCGAGTCCGCAGCAGGCGCCCAGTAGGTACTCGGCGATCACCGCCGCGGACTGCGCGCCGTCCTGAATGAGTAGGCTCCGCAGGTCCCGCCCGTGAACGCGCTCCATGGCGATGTACCCGCGGCCATCGGGGAACTCGCCGATCTCGAAGACACGCGCGACGTGGTCGGACCGCAAGTTGGCAAGAATCCGGGCTTCACGTTCGAACCGAGCCCGTGCGGGGGCCTCGATGCCGTCCACGACCTTCAGCGCGACATCGCGGTTGAGGCGGGTGTCGCGCGCTTGATACACGGTGCCCCCGCCGCCGCTTCCAAGGATTTCGCCCAACTCAAAGTGACCGCTCGGCGCGCCGGCTAGATCGGGCGAAACGGGTTTTGCGGCCATGGGAACGTCCATGGATAGCAAATTCCGCCGCAGGGTGCGCCGGTCGCGCTCCGCGCTGAGCTGGAATCTATAGGGAATCACAGGTAAAACGCCTTCGTGGGGACCACACTCACGACTCAGAACGAAGCCTGGGATGCGCCGTCCGGCGCCCAAGCCGCTGCGCGCCACCTGGCGTTGGTGATCGGCTGGTCGCGCTCGGAGCCGGCGCGCTTGGGGCAGGTCGCGCTGGTACCCGACGACGGCGACTACGTGCTGGGGCGTGGCACGTCCGGTCCGGGTCAACGCCTACAGTTCGCTGAGCAGCGTGCCGGTAGCTGGCAACCAGGCGGAGCGATCGGCTGTGCGACGATCTCCCGCGACCAGATCCATCTTCGTGCCGAGGGCAGCCGGCTTCATTTCAAGCGTTCGGGCAAAGCGCCGCTGTTCATGAACGGTGCCGCCCACGACGAGGGCGTGCTGCGCGCTGGGACGTTCCTGCGTGTGGGGACGAGCCTAGTGCTGATCTGCGTCGAGCGTCCGGCGCAGTTTCCGGCGATCAAAGGCACGACGTTGGATCGGTTCGGTGCCTTCGGAACAGGCGGTGATATGGGCTGGGTGGGCGAAAGCGAATGCTCGTGGCGCCTACGTCAGCAGGCCGTGCTGGTGAGCCAGTCCGCGCGCCCGCTGCTACTTACCGGGCCGCGGGGCGCGGGTAAGCGCCGACTGGCGAGTATGGTGCACGATCTGTCGGGCCGAGCGGATGGTCCGTTTCGCGCCGCGAGCGCCGGCACGTTGCGGGCTGGTGTAGCGCAGGCCCCGGACGTGGCGACCGCGACGTTGGGGAAGCTGTTGAAAGAGGCCGAAGGCGGCACGCTGTACATCGCCGACTATGAGGATCTGCAGCCCGACGTTCAGGCGATCTTGCTGGGGCGGCTGGGCGACGCGCGCGACGACGACTCGGTTCGGCTCATCGTGGGGGCAGCGGCGGATGATGCGTCGGACTTCACCGAGCGGTTTCAGCTCCAGCTGACTGTGCCGGGCCTGTCCGAGCGCCTGGAGGACATCCCGCTACTGGCACGGGCGCTGGCGGCGCGGGCGGCAGACGAAAACGATACGCTCACGCAGCGGTTCTTCGAAGCGCTGCCGAGTGGTCCCGCCGTTCGCCTAAA
>JAUIKB010000267.1 GCA_030430975.1 Polyangia bacterium | reverse complement strand
GCGCTGCAGGCCGCGCAGCGTAAAGCGGCTTGGGCCGATGTGGCGCGCCGCATCGCGCACGAAATCAAGAACCCGCTCACGCCGATTCAGCTGGCGGTCCAGGAGATCCATCGTCGCTACGACGGGGAGGACGAAAAGTACGGCCAGCTCGTCAACACCACGCTTGAGATCGTGGAGGACGAGGTCGGAACTCTGCGACGACTCGTCACCGAATTCTCTAGCTTCGCTCGGCTGCCGCAAGCGGAACTCGAGCTCGCGGACCTGACGACGTTTGTTCGCGAGCAAACCGATCATCTCACGCTCGGCGGCGACGACGACGGGGAACTCGCACCCGAGTCGATGGAGCTCGGCGTCCATGTCGACGTCGAGGCCCCGGACGAGGAGCTGTACGCCTACATCGATCGCCAGATGCTGCGCAGAGCGCTGTTGAATCTTGTGCGCAACGCCGCGCAAGCCGCCGTCGCCCATCAGGCGAGCGGCGCGTCGGTCCGAGTCGAGCTCGCCGAGGCCGGCGACTTCTATCTGATCAGCGTCGACGACAACGGGCCGGGCGTGCCCGCAAAATCACGGCAGGATGTTTTCGACCCGTACGTCACGACAAAAACCGACGGTACCGGGCTAGGCTTAGCGATCGTCAAGAAGATCATCGTGGAGCATTCCGGGTCGGTGCGAGTCATCGACAGCAAGCTCGGCGGAGCTCGGTTCGAAGTTCGGCTGCCGAAGCCGGGCACACCGGCCGCAGTAGCGGTAGAGTCCGGCGATTGGAAAGAGACGACGACAACTTTTCGAGCTCGAGCCGCACGGCGCGAGAAAGCCGGCCAGTGACAAGCGCCCGCGAAGCTCCGCGACCCGAGCGCGGAAGCGGCACTTGGACGATCGTCGCCGTGTTCGCGGTCGCGGTGCTGTTCGGCTTCGTGGTGTTGCCGATGCTCGGCAAGGGCAGCAAGCTGGACGGAAAGCTCGCGCCCGACTTCACCCTGCCTGTGATCGTGAACGGCGACGCGGGAAATCGGATTCACTTGGCCGACCTCCGCGGCAAGACCGTCGTGCTCGACTTCTGGGCGAGCTGGTGCGGTCCGTGTCGCCAACAAGCTCCGATCATCGATCGGCTCTCTCGTGACAATCCGAATAGCGATCTGATCGTGATCGGCGTCAACACCAGCGACGGCCGCACCGAGGGAGTCGGCTTCGCGCGTGCGGCGGGCCTTAGCTACGTCAGCGTCTACGACGAGGGCAACAAGGTCGCCGAGAGCTTTGGCGTGAGAACGCTGCCGACGCTTATCGTCATCGACAAAAGCGGAAAGGTCAGCGCTGTCCGACGCCGGGTCGTACGCCGCTCCGAACTCGACCAGCTGATCGATGAAGCCGGTTGAACCGCTGCCCGACAACGGCGGCTCGCGGTCGCGGTAGACGAAATTTCTGCTCTCTTGCGACGGCGCTGCGTCGACCCGCGGCACCGCGTCGCGACCTGTGATAGGTGTTCGGTATGAAGCGGTTCGAGACATTTGAAGAGTTTTGGCCTTACTACGTGCGCGAGCACAGCAAGCGGCTCACGCGGCGCTTCCACTTCGTGGGCACGACCGTTGCCGTCGGCTGCGCGGCCGCCGGGTTGCTGACGCGGCACAAGTGGCTGCTCGCCGTCGCTCCGGTCGCCGGATACGGACCGGCGTGGTTCAGTCATTTTTTCATCGAGAAGAACAAGCCCGCTACGTTTGACTACCCGACATACTCGCTGATCGCCGATTTCATCATGTGGAAAAAAATGATCGACGGTACGATGGACGCGGAAGTCGAACGCGCCATGGCGCAGGAGCCCATCGAGATGGACGACGACCCGGAAATCCGCACGAACATGGCAACGGACGGAACGCTGCACTGAGTTTTCTAGCGCTGCTGCGCTGCGAGTTCCTCGGGGCTCGACACGGGCGGTGACTCCTCCTGACGAGCCCTAATCTCGAACTTTTCTAGCGCTGCTGCGCTGCGAGTTCCTCGGGGCTCGGTACGGGCCGTAACTCCTCCTGACCTTCTGCGCTGCGAGTTCCTCGGGAGGGCCCGTTCAGTGGATGGAGCGGTACTTGGCTCCGCGCTTGATGTCGAAGTGGAAGTGGTTGCGATGCGCGGCGTTGTAGCTGGGCGTGAGCATGTGCGTGAAGATGCTGGCGCGGGCGATCGCGCACGCGATGTTTCGCAGGACGATCGCGTGCGGCGTCGGGTCGTCGAGCTGCGCCTCTGGTCCGCACGCCGTGCTGCCGATCGGAGCGTTCCAGTCGTCTTCAACGGATAGCTCGCGGCCATCGGCGAGGTACAGCTTCGTGATGTCGAGCGCCAAGCCGTGGGCGTGCTGACTATTGGACCGTTTTTTTCCCGGTAGGTGCGAGCCCGGGCGATATACGTTGTCGATGCGCATCCGCTTCACCGAGAATCCCGCCAGGATCGGCGCGAGTTCGTTGAGGGTAAGCACCATGCGACAGTCCAACGTGCCATAGGGCAGCTTGCCGCCTGGCGCCTGGAATTTCACGCCGCCGATCGGTCCGGTCAGGCGCATCGGGGTGGCGACGCCCTTAGCGACGCCCCACCAACGCTTGGCTGGCAGCTTGAGCCGTTTGAGTTCGGCGCGGCACTGGGCGGGGGACAGGTTGGCGATGCGCGCTACGGGAGCGCCTCTGGGTAGCGCGCGACCGCCAACCGGTTCGTGAAACGGGTGGCGCTCAGGGGGTGCAGCATCCACCGCGCTGGTGGCGTCCGAGCCGGCGTCGGCAGGTGGAGCGGCCTCCGACGCCACGTCCGAATCGAGCGCGTCACGCCCCGCGTCGGGTAGCGCGGGTTGAGTTGGTGGCGGCGCGGGCGGCTTCGGACGAAACGGGGGTGGGAGCGGCTGCACGCTCGCGCAAGCCGCCCCGACGCCGGCCACGCTAGCGATCGCGAAGCCGATTCGGAGCGTTGCCGCCCGTCCCATCCTGCCGACCCTACTGCGTCAGGTCGGTGGCCGAGCGCGGGGCAATCTTGAAGTTACCGAACGAGAACTCCTGAACGCCTACGATCTTGGTGAAGACCGTATCGACCGGGTACGTGTTGTCGAGCGCGTCGTAGCAGGTGTCGTTGACGCGATAGCCGACGGTTCCGCCTGGATCGGTGATGACGGTGAATTCGTCGAAGTCGTCCGCCGGTCCGTCGGAGTTCATAACCGACACCTTCACGTTGGCGATTTCGACGAGCATGCTCTCGTAGGGTTCCGGGTTGCTGCCGGCGGTCGCCAGCGTCTCAGGGTCGAGCGCGATCGGAGCGAACGGCAACGTTGTCCCGGAGTCCGTCACGGTCGTCACCGGATCGGTGATTTCCGACAGGTCGTTGAACTCGACGTAGGTGCCGCTGATGTTGACCTTGTTGCCGACCTGAACGTTGGGGGTCACGTTCTTGGTGAACACGAAGATCCCGGTGTACAGGTCGGTGTTCTTCTGGGCGTAGTAGCCCTGCACGCTACCTGTCGAGTCGACGCCGACGACGTACATGTCTTCGAGGGTGACGGGAGAGTTTTCGGCGATCGGGTTCGAACTGGAGGGATCGCGAATGTCCTTGATGTCGACGGGCGGACCGGCGCAGATCTCGAAGCCGGGATTGGCGGACGTCGGGCAGACGTCGCAAGCATCGCCCTTGCCGTCACCGTCGCCGTCCATTTGGTCGGCGTTCGAGTCGTCTGGGCAGTTGTCCGTGGTGTTCGGCTCGCCGTCGTTGTCGACGTCGTTCGCGTCCGCGGCGCTGCAGGCATCGGTGTTGTCGTTGGGACACGGGTCGCACGCGTCGCCTTTGCCGTCATTATCCGCATCGGCCTGCGCGCTGCCGTCCATCGGACGGATCGGATCGAAGATGTCCGGGCATAGGTCCATCGCGTCATCGATGCCGTCGGCGTCCTTGTCCGTAGCGGTCGCGACACCGTCGTACTCGCCGTCGCGGAACGGCACGCAAGAGGGCTCGACGGCCGGCGCGCCGCCGCAGTTGAATAGTTCAGCGACTGCGCCGCCCTCGGTCATGAGTTCGGCGAGCGTGTTGGACGTATCGCGCGACACGCAAGCAAGCTTGTCGGTCATACAGACGTCGATCGCTTCACAAGACGAGCCGTCAAAGACGGTGTTGTTCAGCAGGTCCTTGTCGCCGTACAACGCCTCGCCGCCGCGCAACACGAGCGCTACGTCGGCGGGCTCCGCGTCGATGACCGCGCGGTAGTCCTTGTGGTTGGTGCTGTTAAAGATCGCGATGTCGGCGGTGTAGCCGACCTTGAGCGCGCCGAGGCCGTTCTCGACGCCTGCGACGAACGCGGCGTTGAGCGTGGCCATGCGCCAGATCTCTTCGTCGCTGAAGTGATTGTTGTAATACGTCTTGTTCAGCTCGTCGGCGCAGCGCAGCTCGCGCGACATGTTCATCGAGCCGGACGCGAGCCAGTCGGTGCCGAGCGCGATGCCGACGCCCATGTTGTCGAGCAAGGTGACCGGCGCGGTGTTGCCGTAAAGCGCGACGTTCGAACGCGGCGACCAAACGACCCAGGAGCGCTCAGCCGCGAACTCCGCAACTTCAGCGCCACCCACAGCGATGGCGTGAACGATTGCCGTCTGCGGCTCGACCACGTCGTAGGTCGTCGTGGTGCAGGTGACCTCGTTCTGAGCCTCGGCATCGATGCCCTCGGCGATATGCGGCACGTAGGCGTGCTCGCTCGCCACGTCCGACGCCGTGGTGGGATTCGATCCGTAGTTGCAGCCGGAGGTGCTGTAGATGCCGTCGTTGTCGTCGAGCGGGAACGTATCGCTATTGACGGTCGGCGTGTTCAGCCCCTCTTTGTCCTGTCCGTCCAAGTTCCGGAGCAGTCCGCGACGTCCTCCTGCGCTGATCGTGGAGGTTGTTCCGCTCATCACGAAGCGCAGCTCGGCAGCGAGGATCTCAGCGCCGCCCGCGGTGCCCGCTAGCTGCAGCTTATTGTGGCCGCGCAGGCCCTTGCGCCAGTCGTGGCGATGATCGAACCGCTCGGTGCCGAAGTCCGTCGGCGGTGTGCGCGCAAACGAGATGTGATCGTGAGTGTTGATCAGGCCGGGCGAGATGACGCCGTTGTCGCAGGTGATGACGGTGGCATCACCGGCGCCGGCCGTGCCTGAGCAGTCCGCCGCGACGCACTGAATGATCCCGTTGCCATCGATGAGTACTTCACCGTCGTCGATCTTCTGATCGGGCGCGAGCACGGTGCCCTTAAGCAGCAAGCCGCTGGTGCCGTCGCTGGTCGTCACGCAGGCGGTCATGTTCGGTCCGCCGCCGCCCGACCCACCGGAACCCGCCGTCCCGCCCACGGCACCGCTGCCGCCCATGTTGCCGCTGCCCCCAACCCCGCCCATGTTGCCACCGCCGGCCGTGCCGCCCGCGTTACCGCCGCCGGCCGTGCCGCCCGCGTTACCCCCCCCACCGGTTCCAGGGTTGCCCGTTCCGGAGGAATCATCGCCACAGCCGACGACGGCGTAGGCTGCCACGAGGGCTGCAGCGGTGAGCGGGGTCAGACGAGCTAGGCGGATAGAATTCAATCGCATGGTTCACCTCGGCCACGGGGGGCACGATCAAGGAGTCAGAGCAAACAGCTGCGTGGCGAAAACACGGTTCGCCAAGCGCCCGACTGCATAGCGCGGACCGGTCCGTCTCGCACTCGATTCGGGCAGCTTTTACCTCCGCAGGGCGGATTGTTGCAGTTCAGCGGCAATCCACGCGCAATTCAGTTGGGGGAATTGACCCGAGCGACTAGATCGGCTGCATGGGCTCGCCGGCCGGAGAGATCGCGCTTTACGGCGTCGTGCAAGGGCTCACCGAGTTCTTGCCGGTATCCAGCTCTGGCCACCTGGCCCTCGCTCAGATGCTCGCCGGGGTGAAGGATCCGAGCCTGACGCTGAGTGTGATGATGCACGCCGGAACGCTAGGCGCGACGATCGTGATGGTCCGGCGACGACTGGGCCAGGCTGTGTACGACGGCCTGCGCGCCGTGGCCAAGCCTTCGCGATTCCTGAGCACCGCCGGCGGGCGCGATGCGCTGGTCGTGGTCCTGGCGTCGATTCCAACGGCCATCATCGGGCTGGCGATGCGTGACACCGTCGAACGCTGGTCGGCGTCTGCCACGATTATCGGTGTGGGATTTCTCACGACGGCGGTGCTCCTGTCGTCGACGTTCTTTGCCCCCGTTGGCGAGCGCGAGACGCCGTCCTGGCGCGGCGCGTTGTTAATCGGCGTGGCGCAAGCCGTCGCCATCGTGCCGGGCATCTCACGCAGCGGATCGACGATTTGCGCCGCCCTGTGGTTGGGCGTGAAGGCTGAACGATCGTTCGAACTGTCGATGCTGATTTCGCTGCCCGCGGTGCTGGGCGCCGTGCTCCTCGAAGCTCGTCATCTGGAGGGCATGTCAGGGCTCGGGCTGGCGGCCTTCGGCGCGAGCGTTGCGTTCGTCGTCGGCTTGATCGCCTTGTGGTTCTTGCGCCGCGTGGTGACCAAAGGGCGGCTCGGCTGGTTCGCGCTATGGGTCGTACCGGTCGGCGTCGCAACGCTGGCGATGGCGTGGGCGATGCCGTAGTCCGAGGACCGGAGCCAAGTCCCAAACTCGGAACCACCTGACAGACACCAGAGTAAAACCCGCGGCGCAACGGCAGCGAGGCGACGCCGCGCAGCGGCTAAAAGCCGAGCAAACAGCCGCGAATCCCAAACTCGGCACCACCTGACAGACACCAGAGTTAGATCCGCCGCGCAGCGGGAGCGAGGCGACGCCGCGCAGCGGCTAAAAGCCGAGCAAGCAGCTGCGGAGCCTGCGACGCTAAAAGCCGAGCAAACAGTCCCCGGATTTTGAAGTTCGGGTTTATTGTCCTGCGGACATGAGCGAAACGTTTGCGGTCATCATGGCAGGCGGCAGTGGCACTCGGTTCTGGCCCGCCTCCCGAAAACTCAACCCGAAGCAGCTCCTGGCAATCGGTCCCGACTCGGAGCACAGCCTGCTGGCGAAGACCGTCCAGCGGATCGAATCGTTCTGTTCGCCGGAGCAGACGTTGATCGCTACCGGCGCGCACCTGCTCCAGGCGACGCGCCGCGCGGTGCCTGGGCTTCCAGAGACGTCGCTGCTCGGTGAACCCGTGGCGCGAAACACGTCTGCGTGCATCGCTTGGTCGACGGCGATCGCCGCGCGCCGGTCGTCACCTGACGCGCTGGTGATGGTGCTTCCCAGCGATCAACACATCGGTGACGAAGCGGCGTTCAAGCAGGCTATCCAGAAGGCGCTCGACACCGCCGCCAGTGGCCACATCACGACCATCGGCATTCAGCCGACGCGACCCGAGACCGGGTACGGCTACATCGAGGCCGGCGAAGGCGACGGCAACGTGCGGGCCGTGGCGCGCTTTGTCGAGAAGCCCGACCGAGCCACCGCCGAACGCTACCTCGCCGACGGCAGC
>JAUIKB010000266.1 GCA_030430975.1 Polyangia bacterium | reverse complement strand
TGGATGACGATGATGAGGACGAGGATGACGACGATTAGTCGTTAGCTGGCTGAAAGGTCATCGTTTGAAGGAACGGGCGTCTCGAGTTGAGGCGCCCGTTTTGGTTTGTTTGTCCGGATCGGGATCGGTTCCGGTTCCGGTTCCGGATCGGGATCCGGATCGGGATCCGGATCGGGTTCCGGTTCCGGTTCCGGATCGGGATCCGGTTCCGGTTCCGGTTCCGGTTCCGGTTCCGGTTCCTGTTCCGGATCGGGTTCCGGATCGGGATCGAGTTCGCTGTGCTTGTTCGAGGCTGCCATGGGCCTTGTCGCTGTCAAGGGTTCCCGGCTTCGCCGGCGCTTCGCGCCCTGGACAGCGCCTGCGAGCCCATGGCGGTGGGAGGGCGGTATGCTAAGAATCCAAACAGATATTCTCGACTTCAACCGTCAACTTCAACCGCTGGTGCGTGCCATCGCGCGTCAGGACTCGGGGCTGGCCGATCAGTTGCGGCGTGCCGCTCGCTCTGTGTATCTCAACACCGCTGAGGCGTTCGCGCACCGCGCCGGGAATCGACGCAACCGCTTAGACATTGCGCTGGGTGAGGCCAGAGAGGCGCGGGCCGCGTTGCAGCTCGCTGATGCGCTTGGGTACGCGCGGTTGGACCCAGGGCTTGATGACTTGGCGGACAAGATCTGTGCGACGTTGTACAAACTCGTTCGGCGTCGGGCGGGGCCGTAGCGGTGGGGCGGGGTCGCGTGATTCCGGTTGGGACCGCGCGGCTCAGTTCGTATCCGTAGACGGCTGGCGGCCTTGCTTCGCTCGCCGCCGGTGCCGTTCGTAGACGGCTGGCGGCCTTGCTTCGCTCGCCGCCGGTGACCGTTGGTTGGCGTCGCGCTGGTATGCGACTGTGGTAGGCCGGGTGGTCATGGTGCTGGACAGGAAGACTGCGAACGAGCTGGTGTTGGAGCCGTTTGCAAAGGCTGGCTGGCAGGTGCGCCGTTCGTCTGCATACGGGTTGGCCGACGAGGTTGGCACCGTCGGTCACGTCGAGCCCGGCATCACGCGGCCGGGCCAGAGGAGGCAACCTCAACTCGCGTCGCCAGTTACCTGAGCCAGCTTGCGATGTCACTTTGCAAGCCGGTCGGCGACTTCGACGCCTCATCGGAGAATACTCGGATCGGTTTGGCAAACCCCGCGTTGAGCAGCATGTCGCGGCCCTCGCCTCCGACGAGGGAGATCAGCTCCTTGTCGTCAATGGCGCCAGCGTCGCACAGGACGACCGCCCCGCGAGACAGTCCGAGACGCTTGAGTTGAGCGCGGTCCTGGGTGCGTGGGCCGTGTGCAGCGGAAACGAGATAGAGCACTTTGCTGTTACCGGTGAACTTGGCTAAATTGCCGGTTGGGAAATTTTTTCCGGTCCAGTCGAGGGTGGTTCTCGTCGTGTTGGGCGTCAAAATGCACGGTTTTGATGCCGGGTTCCGCGCCGGGTGTCCGATCAGTACGACTGCGTCGCTGAGCGTCGACGGGGGTGGCGCTGCGGGCTGTGAGGACCTGGCAGTTGACGGTGTCGCTTCGATTTTACGCCGGCTCGGTGCGCCTAGCCGCGAGATCACGACCGCACTGAGGCTGAGGATGATGAATCCGGTGACGAGCCCGCCCAGCATCCAAGCGCGGCGGGTCGCGGGTGAGTTGCGGATGGACGCTCGTTGCGAGCTGCCTGCGCTGGGCACTTCTGGGACGCGATTCGGAATGACGGCGTTGGTGGAAGTCTCGGTCACTGCCGGCTTGGGTTCGATGCGCGGTGTGGGGGCGCTCGGCCGCTGGAGGGCCGCCGAACGAACTCCGGGCGTTCGACCGGATTCTCCGGCGCATGGCGCTAGCTGTGCAGCGAGTTCGTCCACGCTTGAGAAACGCCCATCGGGAGCCTTGCGAAGGCAGCGCGTCACGACATCGATGATGCGTGGCGAGAGCTCGCCGCGCAGACTCCGGAGATCGGTGGGTTCACCTTGGAGGATCGCGGCGTGTAGGAGCGCTGACGTCGGTTCGTCAAACGCTGCCTGTCCTGTGAGCAGCTCGTAGAGCACGAGGCCTAGTGCCCATATATCGGTGCGCTGATCGATGGGTCCGCCGCTCAGTTGCTCGGGAGAGAGATAGCGCGGCGATCCGATCACCGCGCCTGTTTGGGTCAGACCCGTGTCCTGTTCGGCGTCGACGCGTTTGGCGATACCGAAGTCGATGACCTTGAGGGTCTCGGTGCCATCCGAACGTCGATGTAAGAATAGATTGCTCGGCTTCAGATCGCGATGCACGACCTGTGCGGCATGGGCGACTGCGAGGCCAGCGCAGGCCTGAAGCAATAGCGCCGCCGCACGCGTTTCGTCGATCGGGCCGACGCGCTGAAGGTGTGCGGCGAGGTCTTCGCCCTGGAGCAGCTCCATCGCGATGTAGGAATCGCCGTGCTCTGTAACCCCGGTAGCAATGACGTTGCATAGGTGATCGCTGTCGAGTTGACCTAGAGTTCGCGCTTCTTCGCGCATGCGCTGCCCGCCGCCGGAGCGGTCGCGAGCCACGAGCTTCAGGGCGACATCGCGCCCCAAGCTGAGCTGCTCGGCGCGGACGACAACCGCCATGCCGCCCGCTCCGATCACGTCGCGGATCCGGTAATCGCTGGCCAGCACATCACCGACAACATATGTGGGCGGCGTCGATCGAGTCTGCGCGGGCTTAGGCATCGAGCACGTGGACGCCGTTGGCGTCGGCAGCTCTCGGGATATAGTCCTGCGCGATGAGCGATGCCACCGCTACTTCGACCGGCGAATCCAACGTCTCGAATCAATCCACCAGCCCGGAGCTACCGGCACTAGTCGTGCTGTGGTCGAAGCAGGATCCACACCGAGCTGGTGAGGTCGCGCTGATCCGTGAATGTGCGGTGTTGGGTCGCGGGCCCGGCGAAGCTAACCAAACGCGCGTTGAGTTCGCGCGGCACCGACCCGGCGCGCCCGCGCAACCCCAGCCACTGAACGAGCCGAAAATTTCGCGCGAACAGCTGGTCATCGATGTGACCGGCCTGGGGCTTAGCGTGCGAAGTGTCGGTCGGTGTGCATTGTTTATCAACGACCAGGCGGTAACCGAAGGTGTCCTCAGTGCCGGCGACACGCTCCGTCTCGGAGGAGAAGTCGTGCTCGGATGTGTGCGGCGGTCCGCGCGCCCGGTGGCTTTAAGGCACTTCAAGTTGGACTGGGCCGCCGAGTTCGGGCGTCCGGATAGGTTCGGCTTGATTGGGGAATCACCCGCGGCGTGGAAATTACGTGAGGCGCTTGGGTTCGCTGCAAAGTCCGGTCAGCACGTGTTGATTCTGGGCCCAAGTGGCGCGGGCAAGGAACTGGCGGCTAGCGCCGTGCACCACTTGTCCGGACGAGCGGGCGCGCTTGTGGCGCGCAACGCGGCGACGCTTCCGCCCGGATTGGTCGACGCCGAGCTGTTTGGGAATATGCGGAACTACCCAAATCCGGGCATGTCGGAGCGACTTGGATTGGTTGGCGACGCGGATGGCGGAACGCTGTTCCTGGACGAGATCGGAGAGCTATCGGAAGAGCTCCAAGCACACCTGCTGCGGGTGCTCGATGCGGGCGAGTATCAACGGCTAGGTGAGACGGGAGCGCGGCGCGTGGATCTGCGGTTGGTTGCCGCAACAAACCGTGAGCCGACGTCGCTGAAGCCCGATCTACTGGCGCGCTTTGCGGTAACGGTGCACGTAACAGGCCTTGAAGAGCGTCGCGAAGACGTTCCGCTGTTAGCGGCGTGGCTGCTCGAGCAGCAGGCGCAACTCTCGCCCGAGGTTGCCGGCCGCTTCATGCGCGAAACGCCGTCAGGCGTCGTACCGAACACCAGCCCGCGCCTATTGGACCAGCTGTTTCGCCGCACCTACGCAACCCACACCCGTGAGCTCAAGGCGCTGTTGTGGAGCGCGATGGCGGACGCCGAATCGGACGTGGTGGACGCGGCACCGCTGGCGGCGCCCGCTGATCGTGCGGCGACCGCACCGCTTCCGAGCCCAGAAGCCGCTCGTAAGGCGTTGGCTGACGCCGGGGGCAATCACACTCGCGCCGCGCGGGCCCTGGGCCTGAGCAGTCGCTATGTCTTGTATCGGCTGCTGAAGAAGGTCGACGCCTAGCGGTTGCGAAAGTGTGCGCGCCCATGTGCGCGGCCGCCCGCGCACCCCGACGAACGTACGATCCAGCTGAATTCAGCTGCGTTCGGGCTGGCCCGCGTCTTGCTCAGTCTGGGGAAAATCTCAACTGGGAGGAGTTCCTGATGAAACGAATACTAATTAGCGCTGTCGCGCTGCTCGCGGGCTGCAGTCAAGGTGACGTGGTGACGCCTACGGAACCGGTGACGCAGCAGTCCAATGAGCTGCTGGGCGATTCGAAGTTCTCTGGCGGTTGCACAGAGAAGGACGCGGAATTCCAGCTGACGATGCACGAGTACGGACGCACCGCCGCGGTGACGACAGCGTTCGAGCAGTGCATTCAAGCGGCGGTGCAGAACCAAGGTACGGTCAGTTGGTCATTGAGCGACGAGCAGCGGCCCGTGGGAGAGTTGAGTAGCTCGTTCGGTCCCTATCAGTCCTGCGCGGGCGAACCGTTCGCGAACGCTTCTCCGCAGGAGCAGACGCGACGCGCACTGATCGCTTCGCGCAACCCGAACGATGTTCGCATTCACTGCAGTGGGGCCATCGAAGGTGCCAACGCCAGCGCGGACATCGGCCAGTGGGGACATGGTGGCGAAGATGAATTTCATTGGGGCCCGTGGTTTCGAGACGTGCAAAAGCCGCGCTGCTCGGACGAGCAGACAGAGGACTGCATCCGCCCCAACGACGTGTGGCCGTTCAGCCAAGGAGCCGGCACGATCTGGCACGAGGCGATGCATACGCACGGCTACTCGCATGACGACTGCGGTCGCGGCGATACGCCCGGCTGGCACTTCCAGCGCAATACGATGCCGTACATCGTCGGTCGTTGTATCGAGACCGTACTGGAGCTATCAGGCGCATCCTGTGACGTGAACAGCTGTGGCAGCGGAGAGCTGAGTCTGATCGATGGGCTGAACTCGACGAGCTGCGAGTGCGTGACCGATCCGAAGTACGTCGACTACAGCCCGGTGCTTGTCAATGTCGACTACACCGGCCCGTACTTGCGCCAAACCTCGACGGTGTTCGACTCGGCGAACGCGGGAGGCTTGGCGGCGCCACTGATCGTCGGCGTAGACGGTCGCCAAACCGCTACGCTGACGGTCGCCGAGGCGAACCTTCCCGCGCCGCGCACGGTGGAATGGACCGTGACTCGCGCGGGCGGCGGTTCGACGACAACGAGTGGCGAACGGCTGGTGACGGAGTACGGCTTGGGTGACAAGATTACGCTAACCGTTGAGTCGTCCGCGGCGTACCCGGCCGGCATGTTGCCGACCCTCGAGTACGACTTCATCGTTCCGCACGTGACGAACCCGGGGGCCTTGGCCGCGCCTGGTCCGTTGGCCCAAGCGCCTGTGGTGGGATCGCGGATTCCGACCCGGTACGGAGCTGACGGTTTAGGTCATATCGATCTGCGTCTCGACGCGACGTCCGGTTGCTATTCGCGCTGGGACTGGGGTTGCGGGATGACGATCGACATTGCCGGTCCGCAGAACGACTCGCGTCGGTTCTACGATGTGCCCAATGGCGCAAGCAAGTCTTGGGAGATCGACTGGCTGCCCCAAGGACGCTACACGTGGTCCGCTACGAATACCTACGAACGCCACAGCGCGAGCGCGGCCTTGGATGTGGACCGAAGCGGCAAGCACTTTGAAGTGACGCCTGCCGAATTCGCAGACGACCAGGTGCCGCCAGCGGCGCCGTTTGGCACCGGTCACTACATGCACTTCGACAGCGCAGGGAGAACCGATCACGTCACGCTGCACGCGGTTAGTTTCGACCTAAACGGCGATCCCGTAACGCTCGAGTTCGAGGTGCGGCGCTATGACCAAACGTTCACGGACACCCCGACGCACACGGTCGCGGCGAGCCAGCAACCGGGTGCAGGCGCCCAGTCACTCCATGTGTCGGGCGAGATCGGATTGACGTACGACTTGTCGGAGTACCACTGGCAGGTCCGTGCCTCAGACGGCGTGCTGAAGAGCGCTTGGGTATATGCCGGTCACTATCCTGATCGGGCGGATATCGTGATGATTCAGATGCTGAACATCGACCGCGGTCGTGTCTTCGACAATCCTCACTTGGTGCGAGAGGGGATGCTGCGGGACTTCGATGTGGATATTTGGCAGCACGACATCCTGCGGCTTGCTGATACGGTCGAAGACGGCGGCCTGTACATCCGGCGTCGCCGTGAGCCGGCTCTGACTGCGGTGGGCGCGGACACGATCAGCATGCTGCCGGTTGGTACATCGGGCGTGGCGACGAGCGTGCCTAGCCGGACGCTCAACCGCATCCTCGAGCAAACGCGCGTCGTCCCAGCTGGGACGCGGACGTTCTAGCGCCGTTCCGGTGGGACGGACCGGGCCGCGTGGCGCGTTGACGCGACCGCGTTTCGTGTCGGGCCGGGTTCACCATGTCCAGCGTGTTTACCGAGCCCGCAGTGGGAGAGCGACGTCCTGGCCGGGACTACGCATCCTGCTGCGGGTCATCGGAGCGAGTCGACCCGTGGCGTGGCTGCCTCTGGACGACATTGGCGGCGTGCCGCCTGACGCGCGAATGGCGAGGGCGTCAATCGGGTGCCTGGTCGGGATGTACACCCAGCAGATCGACTTCATGCCGCGGGTGCGCGCACCACTGCCGGGTCGCACCACTGCCGGGTGGCCCGCAAACCTGGGTACAGAGCGTGGCTTCGAGTTGCCGCGGTCTCGACGGTGCATCCCAGGAGGCGTTGGATGCCACTCGTCGAGTGGCTGTTGGACCCGGCGGTTGTGCCGGGCGGGATAACGGCGTGGGGACGATGGCCACTCGACGTGCGGCGTTCCTTCGGCGAACTGATCGACTTAGATGAACATTCAGCGGTTAGCGACCACGAGCCGGTACCGTTCTTTTGGTTGAGTCAGCGTACCGCTTCAGGGCCTGGGCGCGCCGACGTGCTGCCCTCCGTCGCTTCTTGAGCTCAGCCGCTAGTTCACGATAGTCAGGGTCTTGGCGACTGAACCGCCACGACCGCCGGTTGAAGACGATCGTCAGTGTGACGCCGCTTAATCTTATTTGGTCGATATCCAGATATGGAACCCACGCGCCAGTGAGCTGAACCCCAGTTGCCGGTAGCCAGGCGCGGTCGCGCTGCAGTAGCACGCGAGTCTCGCCGAAAAGTCGAGACCCGATCCACGCAATACAAAGGGCCGGCAGACCGATCGCGACGATGTACTGGTGATCGCTGCGCGCCGCACCCGGGTACGCCGTCGGCATTGCGTAGCCAAACGGGACCAGAACAAGAGTCAGCATGAT
>JAUIKB010000265.1 GCA_030430975.1 Polyangia bacterium | reverse complement strand
GCGGTTTCCGCAGGCGGGGTTCTTGATGACCCAGTTATCTTTTGCCACGTGGGTGACCATCCGCTCGGCTTGTTCTATAGCCCACGCCCGCAGCGGCGTGCCGTTCTGAGCAACGCTCGCAGGGACGAGTGCCTTGATCAGCCCGATGCCGAGGAGCAGGTGATACACCTGATCTTGGCTCATTTCTTTTTGGGTGGGCGGGGAGTCGAGGAAGTCCGACAGCGTTGACGTGAGCCCGGGAAACTTCTGGTGATACGTGGCCGGTACGTCGTCGCGGATGAAGAAGCCGTCGGTCTTCGAAGTCTGATCGCACGGCGGGTCGAATGAGGGCTCGGCCTGTTTGTCGAGTCGTTCGAGCGCGTTCAATGCGAAGAACAGCTCACGCTCCGTTTCGGCCAAGTCGCCGCCGTCCCCACGGGCGAAACCGGGATACTTCGCGGGATCGGACAGCAGTGCGTGCTCGGTCGCGAGTAATCCAAGGTACCAGCCCAGTCGGATGGTTGCGTCGCCCCAGCGGACATACATGTCTGTGGCGTGACGGTTGGACGCGGGGATGCTGTCCCCGGGACCGCTGCCCACCCGCACAAAGTCTGAAGTGAAGCGACTTCGCAAGGCTTGGTACTTCGCCAGGTTCTCCGCCGTGGAGTCGGCGTTAGCCTCGGTGGATACTAGCAGCGTCGAGCAGGCGATCGCCGCGCGGCGCGCCGAGCGGTTCAGAAGCATCGTCGCAATCTACCGCTCGTTGACGGTGCTACCAAGACCCACGTCCTTGGAGCCGGTCACGGTGCATTTCGTCAGATCGATCTTGGCTGCCATGCCGCCCCGGATGGCGGACGATCCACCCTTGATCGTACAGTCGCGACCCATGACGTTGAGCGTGGGCCCGCCGCTGATCCCAACCTCGTTGCTGGATACGTGCGACGCCCGGATCTCGACTTGAGTCGAGACGTCGCCTTTGATGCCGAACTCCTTGCCGGATACTGTGGAGTTGTCACGAACAAATATCTTGCTGTTCATTCGAGTCGAAATGCCGGTCTGAGTCGCGCTGATGGAGGATTGTCGCATCGTCACCGTTAGATTCATGTCACCTGCGATGCCGGTCTGCCCGCTGAGCTTGCTGTTGATGATCGTGAGCTTGCAGTTGGTATCAGCCTGAACAACCGGGCCGTTGGGCACGTTCGCGACTTTGTTTTCGATCGTCAGCGACTCGTTGGTCCCGCATTGCAGCGTGGACTTCCCGTCCCATCCCGCTGCTCCGGTCAGCCCGGATAGACCCGACAGCCCACCGCCCGAAGAGCTGCTGCCGTCGGCCATGATCACGAACATCGCGACGGCCGCTCCGATCAGCACGATCATCATGGCGAGCCCTACGATGCACCCGGTGCGCGCGCCGCTTGCGACGCCGCTCGAGTCGAACTGAATCTCTACGCTGGGGGCCGGGAAGTGCTGTGGTGGCACCCAACGTTGCGGCGGCTGCCAGCCCTGCGGCGTTTGCTGCGCGATGGTGCGCGTCTGATTGACGCGGTTCTGGCGTTTGCAGTAACGGCAGCTAACGATCTTATCCCGCGGTCGCACGTCCAGCGGAGCACCGCAGTTCTGGCATTCGATGAGCATGTCCCTCTGGCGCAGGGTGCCACAGAGCGGGCAGGCGGGTCGATCGTTCGGTGATCATCTCCCTGATCAGGCGGAATTTAGGGAGCGCTCAGTGCCCGCTCAAGCGGTGCCCACGGGCGCGTCGTACCTTGCCGAACAAGGAGAGATAAGTTGAAGCGATCAGGAACTATCATCGTGTCGCTCGCGGCGCTGTGCGCGCTTGTTGGCTGTGATCAGGCGAAGGCTGCAGGAGGCCCGGAGAAGATCCCGGAGTGTAAGGACTACCTCGCGGCGCTGGATGCGTGCGACGCCAAACGGAAAGGGCCGGCCGCAGGCGTGGTCCAGAAGGTATTCAAGAAGAACTGGATCAACGCAGTGACCAGCAAGCCGATCGGCGAGCTGAAGCAGGAATGCGTAGAGAAGGCTGCCGAGACGCGCAAGTCGTGTGGGTTGACGAAGCCGTAGGCGGCGTCAGGCGCTGCGCTCGGCTACTGCGGTCTGCACTCGGTTTGACGGTTGCCGGTGAGTTCGCTCGAGAGTCGAATTCGGCACTCCTGGTCGGTTTCGCAACCGACGGGGTGGCAATAGCCTTCGAAGCATACGTTGGTACGCTGGTTCCAACCGTTGCAGTCCGTGTCGCGGACACAGGACGAGCGGCACGTGCTGTCGATGCAGGCGGCGTTGGGATCGTTGCTGAAGAGCGCACGGCACTCGCTATCGGCTGCGCAACCTACGCGAACGCAGTCGCCTGATCGGCATTCGTGGAAGTTGTCGCATTGTTCGTCGATCGTGCATTGGAAGACGCACTCGCCCGAAATGCAGCCGTAGCCGAAACTGCACTCGTCTGAGTCCTCGCACTCGACACACGTGCCGCCGGCACACTTGAGGGGTGCCTTGCAGTCTCCGGGGACCGTGCACGTTGCGGCGAACTTGCAAATCTCGTTGTTGCACTCCCAATCAGCCGGGTCGCACAAGCATTGCGCGTTGTAGGCGTCGCAGTAATACGCATTACCGGTGGCGTTGCACTGCTCAAGCAGCGTCGGGCAGCCTTCGGGCACATCACAGCAATCCGCCGGCTCCGTGCACTCGATGAGTTCGCAGCTGCGGTCGGTAGGGGTGAGTCCGTTTTCGGAGCCGGAGCACTTGCCGTGTGCGCATGTAAACTGAGGCTCACAAGGCCGAGTGTCGTCACACGTCCAACCATGTAGACCGAGCCGCGGGGGGACTGCGTCGGGCTGTGCGTCGCCCGCGTCTGTACCGGCCTCGGCATCGCCACCGTCGCCAGCGTCGCCGCTGTCCAGCTGAGCGTCGGCCCCTGTTTCGGATCCGCCGTCCGCGCCGTCCAGTGCCGCGTCGGCCGCTCCAGCGTCGGCGCCGCCATCGTCACCCGCTCCGGGCTTCCCGCAGACTCGGTCGATGCAAACCAAACCCTTGGCGCAGTCGTTGCGTGACCGACAGGTCTCGCCGGCCAGTCCAACGACGCTCGGTTCATCTTCGATCGTCACACACGCGACCGTGACCAGACCTGCGCTGATCAAACCGCCAAGGAACCGCCGCCAACCTACGAAACCGAAACCCCACATGCGGAATATAGTCCCACATTCGGGGCGTAGCAGCCACACCAACTCACGCCTACGGCGCGGGCTTCGACAGGTCGAGGAGGACGTCGCCGCCCAGCAGTGCTTGATTCTCTCGCAGCCTGAATCGCACATCACTGCTAGTGCGTTGTTTAACCAGGTGGCGCGATTCATGCCCCAGAGCAGCGCACAGCCGGTTTGATGCGGCGAAGTCCGTCGCCGTACGCGCATGCGCCGAGCCTACCAGGCACCTGGGTCGGAGGTAGGCGGTTTGGTGCAGGTCGAATCAGTCGGCCGAATCAGTCGGCGCTGCCGTCCTTCAAACGCGCGATCGAGATGTGAAAATGATCGTGGTGCGCGCGATTGAAGTCGGGCGTGATGAACTCGCGAAACAAGCCGAGCTTGCGGAACTCGCACGCGATGCGATTGAGCACGGGCGCGTCGGCCGCGCAGCCGTTCTTCATGCCGCGACGGAAGTGTTTGCGTAGCTCAAGGCGTTCGCCGTCAACGGTGAAGCCGTGCACGTCGATCGCCAGCCCGTACGCGTGGGAGCTGAGAAAGCCCGCCTTGCTGCGACGGTAGACGTACGAGCCGCTGAAGCGCATCTCGGTGACGCCGAAGTCCTTCAACATCGGCGTCACGCGCGCCAGCGCCACCGCCAGTCGACAGTCGGTGATCAGCGGTATGTTGCCGTTGGCGTAGTAGCGGATACCTCCGATCGGACCGTTGACCACGATGCCCGTCTGCAGCGCTGGTCGCCCTAAGTACATGCGATGCGCGATGCCGTAGCCGTCGAGCAACGAAACGCAGCCGACGCCATGAGGGATGGTCGACGAGTCGAAGTAGTGAGGATCGATCGGCCCGGCTTCGGTTGTCGCATCACGCGCAGCGTGTTCCGCTGCGCTGTCGATACGGCTGCCACCGTCGATGGGCGCGGAGGATTCTGGGGACGGGTGGGCATCATTCGGTACAGACGCGTCGACGGGGGCGCTCACACTAGGTGTGGGCACCCCCGAAGGTTGAGGTGGACAGGCGACGAGGCACAGCGCCGGTATCAGCAGTGACGCGAGTCGCGCGGCGTTCGCCATCCGCCCACGGTTTACACATGAGCTGCCTGCCGCGCAATCCGGCCCGCGTCCGTGACGATCGCCTGCACCGTGCGCTGCCACGTTTTCACGTGACGAGCCCAGATGGGAGGAGCCGCCTCTTGCGGACCGAACAGGTACAGGTGCGGGACCAAGTCACGCAGATGCACCAGCACGTCCGCTCGGTCGTCAACGAAGTGCGTCAGGCGCAGCTGCCGTGCATGGATGGCCTTGTCCGGACGTTTCTTGCAGAACCGCAAATGCGAGGGATCGACCTCGACTTGAGCGAAGAAGCGCCAGCGGGCCAGCCATCGGCGTGAGCGGCCCGCGATGCGTTCGCCGCATTTGGATACCAGCCAGATATTGCCGCCAGTGCGGCGCGACAGCGCTTTGACGCACTGGATGGCGTCCTGCATCGGGGGCGTTGCCATCGCCGCCTCTTCACCACCGCTTAGAAACGACGTGTCGTGGCGACCATCGCCGACGCTGATCAGAACGCGCCCGATGTCGATGCCGATACGGGCCTGGCTGAGGTTGGTCGATGGGTTATTCAAAGTCATTCTTTGTTCCTTTCGACCTACAGGATGGCGACTCGTTTAACTCAGCGGAACTTGTAGATTGCGATAAGGTATCAGCGAATATAATAGTTGATTGCGATGGATATCGAGCTGGATCGGCTGCGCGCATTTGGTGTGTTCGCGAGCCACCTCAATTTCACCCATGCCGCAGCCGAGCTGCACATCACGCAGCCGGCGCTGCACATGCAGATCAAGCGACTCAGCGAGCAGCTGGGGGTTGTATTGTACCGACGTGAAGGTCGTGGCCTGCAGCTCACGGAGGCGGGCGTGCGCGTGCAGCGATTCGCGGCGGAGCTCGACCGCCGCGCCCACGATTTCGCGGCGGAGCTATCCGGTGCAGTCACGTCCGATGTTCGGTTGATGGCGGGGGAAGGCGCGTATCTGTATCTACTCGGCGCGGCTGTGCGTCGGTTTCGGCGTGACCGCGCGCGGTTGCGCCTGCTGACTGGCAATGCCGAACAAACCGTCGCAGCCGTGCACAACGGGCGGGCAGAGCTCGGGGTTGCGGCGTTGGAGCGTCCGCCGGCCGACCTGCAGGCTCAGCCGCTGACGGTCGTGGGCGCGTGCGTCGCCATGCCAAAGGGCCATCCGCTCGCAAGGCGCCGATCCGTTCGTTTCACGGACCTACGGCGCGCGTCGCTCGTGTTGCCACCGCCCGGAAGGCCGCACCGCGTTGCTGTCGCCCAGGCGCTCGCGAGAGCGGACGTTGACTATGACGTGGCGGTTGAGGCGAGCGGCTGGGAGCTGATGCTGCATTTCGTCGGTCTGGGCCTAGGTTTGGCGATCGTCAACAGCTGCTGCCGGATGCCCCGGGGCGTCGTGTCGCGTCCGATCGCCGGCCTGGCGCCCGTCCGCTACTACGTGCTGACGACGACGAGCGAATTGCGCCCGCCGGCGGTTCGGCTCAGGGCGCTGCTGTTGGAGCACGGGGACGCCTGGCAGAGCTAGCCGAGGTCGTCTGGGTCGACACCGAGTTCGGGCAGCTTGGCGGCTGGCGCGTCGGCGCGCTTGTTCTGCCTCGGCCGGTGTCGGATACAGGTCAGCGCCTGACGGGTCGTGCGCTAGGCACGGCATGCTGCCGAGCGTTGGGTCGTCGACGCTCACCCTGTCCCCGATCTTCAGTCGGGTGGACCTAACCCTTGAACGTGCTGGGGCCGGCGTCGCCGAACGGTTCATCCCGGTCGCTCACCGCCGCTTTGAAGCCATCGGCCATGGCACGCTGCTGGAACGCGAAGCCTTCGGGTGTGTGGCGCGCGATACCGTCGAACACCGTGCCAAGCATTTGCGTCGTCGATAGGCCCTGGTTGGTCAGCGTTTGATTGGTGAGCAGCTTGTGCATGATGAGCTGATTCACCGGGTCGCGCGCGATGCGCGCCAGCAGCGTTTCGAACCGCTGGTCGAGTTGGTCGCGGGGCGGCGCCTCGATTGCCAGGCCCCAGTCGAGCGCCTCCGTCCCCGACAGGCAGTCGCCGGTGAACAGCAGTCGCTTGGCGCGGGCGATGCCGATTCGGTGGACCCACAGCGCCGTCGTAGGGACGCCCCACACCCGCGCCGGCGGGTAGCCGATCTTGGCGTTGTCCTCCATGACGAGGAGGTCTGAGCACAGCGCCATATCCGTTCCGCCGGCTACGCAGAACCCGTGCACCTTGCAGACGACGGGCTTGTCGGAGTGAAATAGGCTCATGAAGCCGCGCACGTTGCGGCTCATCATCTGGTAGTCGACCATCGGATCCCACTGCGCATCCGGCAGGTGATTCTGTGCCTGGACAACCGGATCGAGTGGCGAGCCAGCGACGCTATCGTCATTCACTTCTTGCATGCCTGTCTCTGCGGACGCGACCAGGTCGTACCCGCCGCAGAACCCCT
The DNA here is from genome assembly GCA_030430975.1 of Polyangia bacterium. Classification (GTDB taxonomy): domain Bacteria; phylum Myxococcota_A; class Polyangia; order Polyangiales; family Polyangiaceae; genus JAUIKB01. The sequence continues at coordinate 767 of JAUIKB010000265.1, read as the reverse complement.
TGCCGTTTCCGGACAGGGCGATCACGTGCACGCTCGGATCGAGGTTGGCGCGCTCGACGCACGCACTTAGTTCGCGCGGCATGGCGAACGTAATGCCGTTGCCGCGCTCCGGCCGATCGAGGGTGATTCGCGCGATCCGACCATCGGTTTCGTATGTGAGGGTTGTCAGGTTTTCCACCACGCAGGTGTAGCCGGACTGGGTCGTGATGGCCACGATGCCAACGTCCTGGCCGCGCGCCGAGCTCGCCCGAATGCCCTAGGAACAGTCGGTCATGTCATTGCGGCCGACGGATCGTCTAGTTCATCGATCAGGGTGCGACGCCGACGGATGTCTGGGAGCTGCGACCCAGCTGGCGCTCTGTTAGTACAGGCCGCTGACTTCAGCGAACCCAACGTGTTCGTTGGCGATGAACACCTTGCCGTCAACCTGTCCCGAAACGACGACGGCATCGGCGTAGGTTGCCTCGATGAGCTTTCCCGACTTCACGAGCCGGCGCTTTTTCAGATCCACGAGAAGTCGAAGGCGTCCGCCAACTCTCGGTTCCAGTTCGGATGATGTCAGGAGATATGTCGCCTTCAGACCAGGTGACGCTTGGCGTTTGATTTCGCGACACCAGGTGGTGCGTTCGATGACGATCGCATCGCTGCGGACTTCCTTGATCTTGTCGGTTTCAAACCGTCCCAGGCAGTTGCGATGGATCGAGGCCTTTGCATCCAGGCTAACTACGGTCCAGCCCGCGGCGGACTTGGTCGCCGACAGCACGTGC
>JAUIKB010000264.1 GCA_030430975.1 Polyangia bacterium | reverse complement strand
GGCTATTGGAATGCCATTGTTGCCGCAGAGGCGGAACCCTCACCACTCGATTTCCATGCGGCGGACGCGCCCCTTGCCGCGTCGCTGATCCAACACGAAAGCCGCATCGTCTAGCAGCACCGGGCTGACGACCTGGCTTGCCGGGCCGCTCAAGCCGCTGAGGCGCTTGAGCGTCGCCTTCGCGGATGGCCGCGAGATCACCGCCCACAGGTCGGCGCTACTCCCGGCGTCGCGCGACAGCAGCCAGCGGCACCCGGCATCGCTACAGGCGCCAGCCAGACCGGTCAGCGCGCCATCGTCGGGAGCAGCGACGAGCTTGGGCTGAGTCGTGCTGCCCAACGACAACAGCTTCACGCCGGCGTTCTTGCCGTCCTTGTCGTGCTCAAGCCATGCGACGACGGTTTTCGAGCCGTGGCTGGCCAATACGGGGGAGTACGCATGCGCCGCGCTTTCCTGGACTGGCTTCGGGCTGGCTTTGGTCAATCCGTCGACGGCGGAGACGGTTGCCGTATAGATATCGCCGAATCCCTGTTTGCCGCGGCGCGCGTCGGACCAAGCAACGACCGCCTCGCCGCCTTGGCGTAGAATCCGCACGCCGCTCTTCGTGCCTTCCGCGTTGGTGAGCCGGCGTTCGGGGATGACGCGTTGCAAGAGCTTGTTCACCTTCGTGATGTAGACCTCCGGTCGGCCGTGGCGTGAATCAATCCACCCGATGAGCCATCCGTCACCCACGAACTCGGCGGTGACATCGCTGACTTCGCCTTTGGAACGCGTCAGCATGCGCAGCGACTTCTTGGCGCCCTCGCCGCTGAGCAGCGTAGTGAACACTTGGGGCTGGCCGTTGTCGATCGCCGACCACACCTGCAGCACCTCGTCGGCGTTGCCTGGCGACAGGGCGACGCCGCCCAACGAGCGAGCCCGATAGGAGATCACGTGTTCGGGGGCCGCCGGTCCGCTCTTGGGAAGGAGTCGAACGCGCAGCTGAGCGCGTAGCGGTTCGAAGCGGCCATCGGGGGCCGGGGTCTTGCGTCGCTGGTAGGGCTTGTTGGGATCGAAGTAGGTAACCCAACTGACCAGTGTTCCCTTGTTTACGCTGACGGCCGCTACGGCTGCGAGTGGATCGGTCTGGGTGACCGCATGATTGCCCACAATCCGCGGCGGCGTACTCGGCTTTAACTTAGCACCGACGGGTTGCCATTTCGCGGACCGTGGCTCGACCTGCACGCGGAAGATAGGTGCGGGCGAGGTTTCTTCTGCCGCCAGTGTGAAGCATTTCGCGTCGGGACAGTGCAATCCCCAGGCGAGTCCCACGGCGCGCCCGGACAGCTGGTGCAGACGCATCGGTTCGGACGCGACCGGCTGCAGAGTCGCGTCGAATTCGGCGAAGGTAGGTAATAAGTCAGGCGAGTCGCAGGCTTGCTTATGCTGGCACGCCGGCGCGATGGTCAATGCCGCGACGCCCTTTTTGGTCGCGGCGAATTCGGGTGCCCCGTCGGCAGCCATCTTGAGCGTAGCCGTCGAGCCTGTGATCTGACCTGAGCGGTTCAGCGCGCCGATGTGAATGAGTCGCTCTGTACTGCCTTCGAGATTTTCCCATGCGAGATACGCAGACGAGCCCTTTGCATGCGGGGCGATGAGCCGCAAGAGCGCTTGGTCGCCCATCGCCGTGCCGGCCGGTTTCGCCGGTGCGGCTAACTTGCCCCGGGAGTTGATGGTTGCGGTGTAGATCTGGCTCTCGACGTTCCGGGTATCTGACCAAGCCAGGACGAATTGGGCGCCGACCCGCGCCATGTCGAGATCCGATTCGGCGGTCGCCTTGGGGCTTACCGTAAGGGTCTCGCCGTCGATGCGGCCGGTGGTGTCCAGAAACGTCAGCTGCACGGTTCCGGCGCTGCCCGGCTCGCCGCTGACGAATCCAACCGCGGCCCCGCCGTCGGCGGTTGCAGCTTGCCAAGCTCGCGCTTTGCGAACGACGCGGGTCGCAGCACCGATGTTTTCCCCCGACTTGCCCAGCTGCGAGGACCAGATCTCCGCAGCGCCACCCTTTTGGAGCGCCCACAGGGCGATGGCGCCCGCTCGGGTCGGCACGACGTCGACCCAAAGCACGGGTTCCGGACCCTGCGCGAGACCCGTGGGGCCGCTGGCCAGCGAACCGGACGGGCCGAGCAGCATCACGGTGATCGCCTCGCCGTCGCTGTTCTTGGCGGAGTTGATAGCGATGTAGCCGGACCCCTTGGCGCCGGCAGACTTGACCGCGACGAGCCCGAGCTCCGATGGGGCGTCGGCGACGCGAAGCGGCTTCGCCTCTTTTCGAGTGAGGTCGCGCGTAAACCAGCTCGACTTGTCGTCCGCGCGCGCCGCCCACAGCAGTACCCCCGAATCTGCTGTGGTGCCGATGTAGGGGCCAAACGTCCCGTTGGGCACGTCGACGAGGTGAGTCGCGTCCAGTGCGCGCGGGCCATCGTAGCGAAACTCTTCGGTGGCTTCGGTCTTGTCCGGCGGTGGCGGGCGGCGCGGTCGGTCCGGGTTCGGAGCTGCCCCTGAGCAACCGGCGATCAAACAGGTAAAAGCGACGGTGAGATGCGTTCGCACGTGTGGGGCGTGCCAGCTGGAAGCGCTTGCGTCAAACGAACGCTCGAGTCGGGCGCGCTGTTCATCACAGCGCGGCGTAGCGATGGTGAATTGCTGTGTCACGGAAGCTCGCCTGGGGGCGAGGCGTTACGTTATCGAACAGCCGGCATGGGTTTCGGGGACCGGCGCAGCAGAGGCGCGTTGAATGACGGTTCGGGGCCCTTCGCATTGGCCTAGGATGCGCTTGTGACACTGGCTCAGCGACTACTACTCGCCACGATGATTCTGACTATCGTGACGACCCTCGCTGTCACGATGGGGGTCCGCGAAGCGTGGCGCCAAACAGAAGAGCGACGATTCGCCGATCAGTTTGCGACGGCATCCCAGCTCGTCGAGCAGCGCCTGAGCCGCGACGTGAGCGACCTGCCCAAGATGCTCCGAGCCGTGTGCGATCACGATAGCCTCGTCGATGCCGCGCTCGTCGACGTTCGCGCGCGTCGGCTGGACGCCGGACGGCGCCTCGCGCTGAGCGCGCGCGTGCAGGCTATGCAAAAGGCGCTTCGGGTCGATGAGCTAGTACTGCTGACGCATACCGGCGAAATCCTCGGCGCTAGCAAAGACCCCTCACGGATCGGCAAACGCGACAAGGCGCTGGCGAAGCGAGTTCGTCAGGGTGCCGCGGCGCCAAAGCGATCCACTAGCAGCAGGGTGGTTGAGGCAGCTTGTTTCAAGGCCGAGGGAGGCTCGTTCGTCGGGCTGTACGCGACCCGTGATGTCGATGGCCTGCTCAAGCAAGTTGCGGCGACATACGGCATGCAGCTTAGCGATCGACCGCCCCCAGAGGGTGCTGACTTGATGGTGCGTGATCTGCAGATCAAGGCACTCTCGGGTCTGACGATCCATGCGTCGCGCAGCCGGGTTCCGCTGGCCGCGGCGCTAAAGAAGCTAGATGGGACGATCTTTCTGATCGGCGGCGTTACGGTTGCGTCAGCGCTGCTGATTGCATTCATGCTCGCTCGTGGTCTCGCCCGTCCCATCGTCGATCTGTCGGAGCAGGCGGGTCGTGTTGTACATGGCGAACCACAACCGGTTGCTGCATCCGGTGGAAAAGAACTGGTCGAGCTGGCGAACTCGTTTAACAAAGCGCTCTCCGATCTCGCGGATCTCCGAAAGAGACTAGCCGCGACCGAGCGAATCGCCGCTAGGCGTGAAATCGCGCGGCGGGTCGCGCACGAGATCAAGAATCCGCTGGCACCGATCCAGGCGGCCGTCGAAACGCTGCGGCGGCTGCGCGCTCGCGACGATCCCGCGTTCGACGAGTATTTCGACGAGGCAACCCGCACCGTACTCAGCGAGGTAGGTCGAATTAGCCAGATCGTCGCGGAGTTCACGCGGTTCGCCCGCCTGCCGCCGCCTGACCCAGCCCCGATCGATATCACCGACGCCGTAACCCAAGTCGTGAACCTACATCGTCGCGAGGATGTCGAGTTGGTGTTCGACGACCCGGGACCCATCGAAATCAGCGCCGACCGCAACCAGGTCGTCCAGGTCGTGACCAACCTGGTTCAGAACGCCATCGACGCAGCGCTGTCCGCGCAATCGCCCCGGGTTTCGGTGCGGCTGGTGCGGCTGCCGGCGAGTTCACGTGGTCGACCTCGGGTTGAGCTAACGGTGCGCAACAACGGTTCGTCGGTTCCGGAAGAGATCGTGGACCGCTTGTTCGAACCGTACGTCACGTCCAAACCCAAGGGCACCGGACTCGGTCTCGCGATCGTTCAGCGGATCGCCATCGAACACGGCGGCGACGTCCGCTATCGCGCCCCACGCGACGCTGGGGCGGAATTTACGCTCGAACTGCCCGTGGATGGTCCAACGCTGCTCAGCGAAGCGCCGCCGAGCGAACGTGTGGCAAGAAAAGTTCAATAAATTCAAATATTTACCTGTGTGGCCCTGACGATCGAGGGAAGGATCTCGCCGATTCCCCGTCTAATAGAATGTGAAGTCGCTCAGCATCGCCGTTCTCGCCCTCGCCGCCTCCTTCTTAGGCGGTTGCACAGTTCACGTTTCCAGCGGCCCCCGAGCCGCCCATATGGACCCGTTCCTGGTTAGCGGCGGACGTACAGCGACGAACGGTGCGACGCCGGCGCCACCGCCGCCCGCGCCGGCGAACCCCGGTCGCAACGTGGCCACGAATACGGCACCGCCGCCTGCAGCCGCGCCACCGGTTCGAACGTCGCCTCCGGCGCGCACCGCTCCACCGCGACCGCCCCGCCGGGGAAGCGGACTGGTTTCCAAGAAGAAGGCAGCCCCCCCGCGCGTTATCCCCGCCCGAACCGCTCCGCCGGCCAAGACTTCGCGCCCTCTGCCGACCCGACCCCGCGTCACGACCACCAAAGCGCCTCCGCCCCCGACCGGTCGTCCCGACCCGGGTGACCCGAACAAGCCGGGCGACGGTGGCGTGACGCCGACGAACGGCAAAAAGTGCCCGCGCTGCAACTAGCAGCGCTTATGTAAAAGCCAGTTCAATGCGGTGCGGTCCCGCATTCGGCGCTTGTTCGCAGCCGCGCGCGCTCGTACGCTCGTATGCTCGTGGCACTCAACCAGCGACAGCTCGCAGCGCTAGCGGCGCCCGCCTTAGCCGCGGCGATATTCGCCGCGGTCCACCGAACCGATTCGGCTGTGATGTTCGCATTACTGCTCGTGGGCGCAGCCGGGGTCGGTGCGGCCTACGTAGCGGCGTCTTCGGATGACAACACAGCATTAACCGAGCTTCTGCGCGCCACAGAACGCGCGCGTGAAGGCAAAGAGCCGGAGCCGCCTGCCGACGCACCGCCACAACTAGCCAGGGTGTACGGCGAACTCGCGACCCTTAGCGAATACGTCGCTGAGGGTTCCGCCGAGCGTGCCCGTCTCGCCGAGGCGATCGAGGAAACCGAGCGCCGCGCTCAGGCCGATGTGCGGCGCGCCAGCGAGAAGCGCAAGGTCGCCACGGGTGAGGCTGCCGACGGTGTCAACGAGTACATCCGCGCGCTGACCGAAGGCGTTGCCAGCCAGCTGGCAAGCTCGGAGCGGGCAGCGAGTCACATCAAGGAGTACGCAACCAATCTGCGTGAGATGGCCCAGCACGTTGAGGTGCTCGCCACGAGCGCGGAGGAAAGCAGCTCGTCAATTCTCGAGATGACGGCGACGAACGACGAAGTCGCTGAGAACATCGGCGAGCTCGGGGCTAGCGTTCGCGAGACCGTCGCGTCGATCGAGGAGATGGCTTACTCGATTAAAGAGGTTGCGAAGAACGTCGACGCACTCTCGCTCACGGCCGAGGAAACCAGCTCCAGCATGAACGAGATGGACGTCTCGATCGATCAGGTTCAGTCCAACGCGAATGAGACGGCGCGGCTCAGTGAAGAAGTCGCTCAGGACGCCGAGCGCGGTGCGGAGTCGATCCTGAAAACGATCGGCGAAATCTATCGCATCAAGGAAAGCAGCCAAGAGGCGGTCAGCGTGATCAGCAATCTGGGATCACGAATCGATGCGATCGGTCAGATCCTCAACGTGATCGATGAAGTGGCCGAGCAAACCAACTTGCTCGCACTGAACGCGGCGATCATCGCGGCTCAGGCAGGGGAACACGGTAAGGGGTTCGCCGTCGTCGCCGACGAGATCAAAGATCTAGCCGAGCGCGCGGGTGCCAGTACCAAAGAGATCGCCGACTTGATCAAGACGATTCAATCCGAGAGTCGCAACGCGATCATGGCGGTCGAGCGAGGGGCGCAGAACGTCGATCGCGGCGTCGAGGTGTCGAACGAAGCTGAGCGAGCGCTGAAGAAGATCCTCGAGAGCTCACAGAAGAGCACGAACATGGTTCGGGCGATCGCTCGGGCGACGGTTGAGCAGGCCAAAGGCAGCAAACAGGTTACCGACGCGATCGGCCGTATCGCCGAGACCGTGCAGCAGATCGCCGCCGCCACCGCTCAGCAGGCGCGCGGTTCCGAGCTCATCATGAAGAGCGGTGAAAAGATGCGCACCATCGCGCTTCAGGTCGAGCGGTCGAGCCAAGAGCAAACGCGCGGTGGTCGGCAGATTACGCAGGCGATCGAGAATATTAGCAGCATGGTAAACCAGCTAAACGTCTCGCATCGGCAGCAGGCACGCGACACAGAGCAGGCGTTGCAGGCCGCGGAGGAACTCGAGAAGGCGGCACATCGCCAAGATGAGTCGCTCCGCGAGCTGATCACGGGTACCGAGCGGCTGCGCCAGTCGGCGCTCTGACCGGCAGCTAGCCTTCGGCGCTGTCGTCGTCTTCAGCAGCGGAGTCGGGGTCGCCTGATGCTCTAGTCGGCTCGGCGTCAGCGGGTTTGACCGGCTTGGCTTCGGAGGCCTCGTCTTTGGCCGCTGCTTGCTCCCTTTCTGGCGCTTCGCGCTCTCGGGTCGCTGCCGCTGCGCGGCGTGTTTAGCTCAGGTGTCTTTAGCTTTGGTTTCAGACTCGCCTTCGGACTGCGACTCGTTCTCGGCCTCGTTCCCAGCCTCGGACTCGGACTCGGACTCGGCCTCGGACTCGGCCTCGGATTCGTTCTCGGCCTCGGATTCGTTCTCGGCCTCGTTCCCAGCCTCGGACTCGGCCTCGTTCCCGGCCTCGGCCTCGGACTCGGCCCCGGATCCTCCGTCGCCGGCGCTTCGCTTGCCCAATGCGCGGCGAATCTCGTTCGCGACGAGGCCCACGACGACCACTCCAACCACGATCAACGGAATCCGCGAGTAGTCCTCTGGCGGCTCGACGCGGTCAGCCTCTGTTTCTTTGGCGACCTTCCAGAAACTGCCGTTGTCGTTTGTCTTGAGGGCTGCGATGAGCTGGTCTCGGGCGGGCTTGGCGCTGTCGGGGAAATCGCCTTTGGCTAG
>JAUIKB010000263.1 GCA_030430975.1 Polyangia bacterium | reverse complement strand
CCCCGCTCCGCCCGGGCGCAGATGATTCGTCATCGTGCGCCCCGCTAGCCTGAGCTGATCACCCTTGGCCGTCACGACGGAAATCGCCACCGCTACCGGTGGATGCTGGATCAGCTCGCTCATTTTCGGGAAGACGATCTCAGGGTTTTCCACGTAGCTCTCTCAAATCCGTTGGGCAGCCTGTCACAGCCCTCCCATTTCACTGCCCAACCTTCGCCATCTTGGCAAGCCAGAATGCGGTCGGCCGGAACCGGCGGCACCCCCACGCCCTGCGTTTTTTCCAGCAAATTCAGACACTTACGACCCGATGCCTGGTCACCGTGCCGAATGGCACGACAATCGCAGTGTCAGACGGTGTGAACGTCGACGTTGTCATTCGCTACTCCTGCCTCGCCGCAATCCCAATCGCGGGCATCACGGTGGCAGCGCTCAGCCCGCCAGCGCCGGTTCCGATTGTTTCGGCGTCAGAAGTCTCTGCAGAAGCCACAGCCGAACTCGCTGCGGCTCCCACGTCCCCACCGAAAGCAACCGCCAACCCCGGACCTGCCCACGCTCGAACGGTGAACGCTCAAACGCTGCCCGTCGACGACAGCTTGCCGCCAGCCGCACTCGGGACCACATCCAAACCCGCCCGGGATCTCCCGAAACAGCACGCCGGTTGCGAAAGCGTTCAGGTCCGCCTGATCACGCTCAGCGACGATGCGGACTGGTCAATGGCGACCATTCGTGCCGAGCCTGGAAAGCCTGCCCTCACGCGCCGCAAAGGCGATCGCGTCGGCGACTTCAAGGTCAAGCGCATCTACTGGGACCGAGTCGAGTTGTCCGGCGGTTCAGAGGCTTGTGTCGTCAAGATCCATGACCACGACCTGGGCCACGCCACGACCCCACGTCGCGTGGCATCGAAACGAACGGCGGCAAAGTCCAAACGCCACCGCGCCAAGCCTCGCCCGCGCATCGTCACTCAGGGGAACGTGGCACCCGTCAACGCTCAGCCGGTCGACGCACAGCCGGTCAGTTTCGCCGACTCGAACCCCGCCTTCGGTGCCGAATCGCTGGACAACCCCGCGCGGGCGAGACTCCCGCGCAGAATCGCCAAACACGTCGTGCAGACCGGAGACCACGAATACAGCCTGGGCAAACGCACCGCGCGCCGCATCGTTCGCAAGGCCGCATCGCTGTTCGATGGCGTCAAACTAACCAAGTTGTCGGAGGCCGACGGCTACGCGCTCGAGGGCATCCTACCGACATCGCTTCTGGCATTGCTCGGCCTCGAAGACGGAGACGTGCTGCTCAGCGGCGACGGCAAGCCGATCACGATCGCCACATTGACGGCTTGGTTTCAGGCGATCGCCGACGGGACAGCCTCGGTCTCGATCGACGTGCGCCGCGCTGACGCAACCCGGACACTCGTGATTCGACACAAGAGCGCCGTCCGCACCGCGCCCCGGGCGTAAGCGACCGCTGGCGCAGGCGAGTCCGACTTCGCAGCTACTGCCGCGCAGCTCTTACTTCGGAACGGCGATCTTCGACTCACAGCCGAAGGCGAGCTCGATCTTCTGATCGGTGACCATCATCGCCGCGTCGGCCTGAATCTTCGTGCATAGTTGCGGACAAGCGACGACCTTGGTCGGGTTGTTCGGATCATCGTAGTGATACGCCTCGGGCGCCGACGAGCAGTCAGCCGGCGTGTTCACTCGACCCAGCTCGCTCGTCATGCCGTTGGCGGTGTACTTGACGTTGATCTTGTCCTTGTCGAGCACCTCGCCCATCGGCGGCGTGCCGATATCCCACTCGCACTCGATCGTGGTCGTGTCCTTGACCTGTTGAGACACCGCGTCCCACACCGGCTGAAAGTCCTGATTCTTGAGCTCACCGAAGACACCGCCGGTGTCGTTCACGCCGGCGACATACTGGTTGCCGGCCGCCTGGCAGCGTAGCCCCGAACCACTCGCGCACACGATGGCGTGTTGCTTGAAGCCTTCGAACATCGGTGGGTCGAGCGCCAACAGCTGCGCCTTGAAGTCGACCCAGGTCATATTCGAATGGTCATCAGAGATACTGATGATGTGTTTGTTCGCGTTCCGTCGCAACACCGAGGAGTACTGCGGGTACATGCTCAAGACCTTCTGCCACCCATCGTGATTGTCGACGTGCTGGTTGACTTGTTTGTAACCGCTGCCCGTGGACGGGTCGATGTTGTCGCCGCAGTTCGGACCCGCCAGCGGCGGCGGGACGCAGATCGGATGCTCGCCGACGGGGCCACCGGGCGCCTCGACAATTAATACCACCAAGAAATCGATTCCGCTCGCCACGATGCTCTGCGAAAAGGCGTTCAGCTGGTCCTGCACCCACTTAGTCTCTTGGCCCCTGCTGCCGGACTGATCGACGGTGATGATGATGTCGGTCGGCGTTTTCTTCGTCTCTGCGGTCTTCTCGGTCGACGCGCATGCGCCCCCAGATCCGCTCATGCCCGACGTACCGCCGACGCCTACCCCGCCGACCCCGGGACTGCCGCCCGCGCCCCAGGTGCCGCCGGTCGCCCCACCGGCGCCCAAGGTTCCGGCGCTGTTGCCTTCGCCTCCCCCGCCGCTCAGGCCACCGCCGCGAGGCGTTCCGTCACCTGTGCCGCACGCCGTGAGCAGCGCAGCCGTTGCCAATCCAAGTCCGACCCGAAACACACCCAACATGCCGACATATTAGCCAGATTCCAGCCGTCCGGCCAGCCGTTCGGGTGAGGACGGATCGTTGCGATAGAAGCGTAACCGGGCCGCGGGATGCGGCTAGAAGCGGCCGGAGAAGGAGAGCCCGAGGGTGGTGCCCGTCTTGGCGGTTTGCCCGCCGGGTCCACCGGAGCCAGGCGTCTTTCGCCTGGAGCGACCCGCGGCCACTCCCCCAAGCATGAGGCCGACGCCGCCGAGGGTCAGGAATGCGGGAATGACTAGCGACGGCTCATCTTTCCCCGCCTCAAGTCCGAACAACACGGCGCCGACACCGCTGAGCAGGATGCCGCCCATTACGAGGGCTGTGCCGCCGGAGATCCCCTTCTTAACTTCCCGTGTAGGCTGCGGCAACGTCTCCGAAGTTGGCGCTAGGCTGGTCATGGCTGGCACCGGGTCGGCTGCATCCGTCAGCGTTTCCGGTTTCGCCAGCTTCCGCGAAACTACCCGCTCCTTCAACAGACTCCCGGAAGTCGTTTCTCCTTCGACCAAACCGAGCGCCTTCAGCGCGTCGCCCATCGGAATCCCAAACGCCAGGCCCTCGACCTTCGTCCCGGTTAACTTCCACGAGGCAATCGCGACGGCCTTGCCTGCCTTGGCGACGATCGGGCCACCGCTGTTGCCCGGGTTCAGCGACGTGTCGGTCTGCAGATAGCGCACGCCGTCGATCTCGCGAACGGCGCTGACGATGCCCCGCGAAACCGAAAACGCCAATGCCTTGCCCGCCGGTGCGCCCAGCGCCCACAAGTCGGCGCCGGTTGCCAGCGCCTTGGCATCGGTTGGCACGCAGCTGTTGTTGTCCGTGGACACCGTCAGGAGCGCGACGTCGAAGCGCTTGTTGATACGCAGCGGCGTGCCCACCAGCTCCTTGCCGCCGCGGGTGCGGACCTTGACCGTGTCGCTCACCACGACGTGGGCTGCCGTCAGCACCAGACCCTTGGTCAAAAAGAACCCACTACCCGACCCTTGCCCCGACTCGATCACGACGGTGCCGTCGAGCAAGCCTTCCGAACTGCCTGGCATCTCTTTCGGCTCGGTCGCGCACGCCGCGTACGTCGCCTCCTTGAACTTCGGATCCGCCGCCGGCGCCTTAGCGACCTTCTTGTTCGCGATCTCTTGAAAAACCGTCCTTACGTACATCGATCGCAGGGCGCCAAAGATGAGCCGACGCGGCAGCATCGCCAGGTCCTTTTCCGCAACGTCCAGCACCGCGCGTCGCGCCTGCTTCTTGTAGACAACGGTGTCGGTCGCCACCTCCAGCAGCTGCCACTCCACGCCGATTCGACAGCTGCGCAGGCTGTTGACGTCCCGACACTCAAGCTCGTTAACGGTACCGCCAAGCACGAGCTCCGCGGCCTCGGCCTTGTCCTTGCCGAACACCACGTTCTCGGCGCCGACCGCGTTGAAGCCGTTCTTACGCAGCTCCTCTAGAATGTAGACACGGTACTTGCCGTCATCGATCCCGAGCGAGTCATCGGCGTCGATGCGCAAGACCAGGTTGGAAAAGCCGATGGCCCGGCCTTTGGTTTCGGCGCGGACGACGCTGGAAATCAGCAACACAACAACTGCGACCATCACCCCTAGGCAGGCTCGACTTGCCAGCAAACTAGGGCGCACCGCACGCATTAAGAATTCTCGAACTAGCATCGAATCACCTTTCCAGCTCAGCTAGGCATCCACACATGCGCCGAAACTGCATTTCTTACCCATCGGACACGCACGGTCACAATTTCCGCAGTGGTCGCTGTCAGCGTAAGTGTCGGCGCAGACAGAACCACACTGAATCTCGCCCACCGGGCACAGACAATAGCCGGCACCGCAGCTAGCGCCCTCCGGGCAACGCTTATCGCACTCACCGCAATGCTCCTCGTTCTGCGTGATGTCCACGCAGAAGCCATTGCATCGCCGCTGACCGCTCGAACAGCGACAGACTCCCCCCACGCACTCCGCGTCGTTGCAGGGCTGGTCGCAGCCACCGCAATTCAGTTGATCCGTCGCTAAGTCGACGCAGCTACCGAAGCACTCTTCCTGACCTTCGCTACAGGGGACGCACGAACCGTCAACACAACCTCCGAAACCAGTACATGCGGTGCCACATGCCCCGCAGTTCGCAAGATTCGACTTAATATCAAGACAGCCGTCCGCGCACAGCGTGAACCCAGTGGGACATCCACATTTGCCGGCTGAACACTGGCCCTTACACACGCTCCCGCACTTGCCGCAGTGACTTCTATCGAACCGCGTGTCGACACACCGACCGTCGCACAACTCCTCACCCGTCGGACACCCGCAGACCCCCTCCAAGCACTGATAGCCACCTTCACAGTCGATGGTGTCGTAGCACTCGGGTGGCTCGTCTAGAAGGCGGACACACGCCGGCCCAATCACCAGCATGACACCCGCAAGCGTAACGCGGATGGCCCGCACTAAAACGTTCCCCGCACTTTGATACGCCACACTCCGACCTGGCGTTGCGCATCAAACTCTTCGCGCGATGGTATCGACGGTCCTACGAAGAACGACGCGGCACTGGTGCCGAGCCCAAGAAACGCAATTCCCCACATGAGGTCATTGATGGCGCGGGCGTCCAGATACTCGGCGCGGCTGGCCCGGCTATCCGAGTTGTACTTCTGAAACGTCACGCCAGCGCCGAGTAACCCGATACCCGCAACCGCGAGACCGCCGTACCGCATCGCCGGGATGTACCATGGCGTCCGATCCGCAACCATCCGGTCATAAGCGGCGTCTTGCTCATCCATCTTGCGAATGGCTTCCGCCCGACGCTCCTGATCCTCCCGGATCTTATCGCCCCGGGGATCCAACCGCGGAATCGCATCGGGATCCCCCACCACCAAGTTTGGCTTCGGTGCCGCCGTCGTAACTGGACGCTCCTTCGTCAGCGTCTCCGTCGTCTTGTCACCCTGCACCAAACCCAAGTTCTTCAGAGCGTCCGCAATCGGCACACCAAACCCGAGACCCTCAACGCTTGCGCCGGCTAATTTCCAACTAGCTATCGCCGCGACCCGACCGTCCTTGACCATCAGCGGTCCGCCGCTGTTCCCAGCGTTGATCGATGCATCCGTCTGAAGAAACCTCACCCCGTTGAACGTCCGCGTTCCGCTCACAATGCCGCGGGTTACCGAGAAGGCCAGCTCGTCGCTCGCTGGCGAGCCTAGCGCCCACACCTCGTTGCCCTGAGCCTGGGCGTCGGTGTTCAGCGCTAAGCACGTCCGCTCCCCGGGTGCGTTGACGTACAGTAAAGCCACGTCGAACTGCCGGTTCACCCGCAGTGGTTGGGCCGAGTACTTGTGCCCGTCCTTCGTCCGCACGCTCGGCGTCGCCGTCGTGACCACGTGAGCTGCAGTCAAGACCAGCCCCTGCCCGTTGATCAAGAAGCCGCTGCCCATGCTCTTGCCCGACTCAATGATCAGCGTAGCGTTGAGGGCCGCATCGACCGACCCCGGCATCGGCGTTGGCTCGGCACTGCAGCGAGCGAACGTCGCCTCTGCGAACTTCACGCCAGACGGTGACGCGGGCTTGGCCTTCTGGCGGTTCACCGACTTGAACGCAGGTCGCGACATCAACGACTCCAGCGCGCCTGTCAGCAGCCGCTTGCCCATCTGCGGTTCCTGCGCGGGTGGTATATAGCGCTGCACCGCGCGTGTGAGGACGCGGTACACAACCGTATCCGACTTCACGTCGAGCACTTGCCACTCAACACCGATTCTGCAGCTCATCCCCCCGCGCGGCTTGGCGCACTCGAGTTCCGTCACGGTGCCGCCGAGCGCGAGTTCAGCGGCGTCCGATCTATCCTTGTTGAACACCAGATTCTCAGCGCCGACCGCGTTGTAGCCGTTCTTCCTCAGCTCCTCGAGAATGTACACGCGGTACTTCCCGTCATCGATGCCGAGCATGTCGTCGGCTTCGATCCGGATCACCAGATTCGAAAAACCGATCGGGCGAGCATTCGACTTCGCGCTCGCGGGAGACTGCCCCAGCAGCACCGCGACGCCCAACAACAGCAGGGCACACCATCGCGCAGCTGCTCCCGCGTGCGGGTTAACAGTACGGTCCATCGCTGGTCGGTTCACCGAACCGCCAGGGTCGCCTCATGCAGCGCTCGTGTAAAGCGCTACGATACCGGTCCCCGCTCTTTCTTAGCCGCGCGGCTTTCCGCGCGCGGTCAGCGAGACTCAGGCGCGCTACCCGTCGGCTAGGACCAGCCAGCCCGGGTCCACCGCCCTAACCCCCGTTTGCACCAGCATCTCGGCCACGCGCCGCACCTCGGCGATGGTCTGCGACTGCAGCAGTGCGAGCGGCTCGATCGCGTCTTTGGCGAGCTGATCAGGGAACGACGTCGCGTCGGCCTGCACGCTGACTTCGACGCCTCCGTCCTCGCCGAGCTTCAGCCTGGCGGTCTTGGCATCCAAAAAACCGATATACTCACTCCAGAACCGGCCATAGGCGGCCACCAGGGGCGGCTCGTCCAGCGTGATGAAGCAGATCAGCATGACCTGGGTGCTGTCGATGTTGTGATCGACCCCGTCGGCATCTGCCCAGGCGTACTCGAGGGGCGCGGGCAGCTCCGCCAACGTGCCCGGACCGACGCGCGGCTCGTACCAGCCGGCTTCAGGCGGCAGCCCGGCGATGTGTCCCTCCGTCTTGCGACGGAGTCTACACCGTTCCGAGCACCCGCCCGCGCTACTCCGGAACGTCCACGCTCATCTCGGGCGCGCAGCGACCGATCAAGAAGCCGCTCAGAGCACCGA
>JAUIKB010000262.1 GCA_030430975.1 Polyangia bacterium | reverse complement strand
AGCTGCCGGTTGGCATTTGATGTGCGGGCACACGCTGAAAATCCTGAATAGTCGATGTTATTTGCTTTGTGACAATTGAGCTGATGGGTGACTGTCACGCTGGCACGGCCATTGCGAAGTCTGTTCCTAGGGGCAAGCCGCGATGGCCTCGCCAACGCGAGGCGAGTGCGGTCTACGAGCAACAGGAGATTGTAGGTTGCGGCCTACGGCGCGTCTGAATCCGTCGGGCGACCGGCAACGCGGGGGGTGTGCTTGGCGTAGCTCCGCGTTTGAGGCAATGCCTTTACGGCGGCAATCTTGAGGCGTTCGGCTGGCTGGTCGGGTTGTACGGTGACCACGTCTGGACGGCACGAGTGTTGCTACTTCCGCGAGCATGAGCGGTTCTCTACCTGCTAGCTCGCACCGCCTCGCCCAGTTTCTGTGTCGGCCCCAGCGCTCGCTGGTGATCGCTGGCTATGGGTTTCGGGACGGTCCCCGCGTTCTGCGGAGCATGTTGGTGGAGCTGGCCGACCGGTCGATCGACTGTCACGTGATCGTGGACGGCGGGAGCTTTCGGCCTCATCTCGAACAGCTACAGGGCACCTTGATGACCAACCGACAAACACCGGTCGCGCGGGCCAGCCAGCCGCCGGCGACAGCCACGAGCCTGGACGCGCTGTTCTGTGAGGTGTTTTGGTCGCCGCGGCATCCGCCGCCACGCCTGGTCGCCGCCGACCTGACCGACCACCAAAAAGACCACGCCTGCGTGTTCGTCGACGGCGCCGAGATATTCCATATAGCAACACAGGAAGTGCTAGCGGCTCCCGACGATCTCCAGAAGTTCTACACTATCTGGGCAGACTTCGTTCCCCCTGAGCGTTCTTGACCCGGCGCGTTGTGCGTCCGAGCCGCGGTCAGGCTCGCAGAGCAGAGCCCGGCGCGTTCGCGCCCGTCGGCTCATTGACAGCGCTTAAACGGTTTACCGTCCACGGGCGGTGCCTGACCGGTGGCTGTACAGGTGAAGCCTTTGGGGCACACGTTGTCGTCGGTGCAATCTCGGGAACACACGCCGGCGGTGCGGTTGCAGTAGCCGTGAAAGCACTGAGAGTCCGTTGTGCACGCGTCGCCTACGTTACCCGCGCCGAGCGCCGGCAAGCACAGTCCGGTGCGAGACGACGCGGTGAGTGATGACAGCGCGCTGCACTGATAGCCGAAGGGACAACCGCCGCGGTACTTGCAGGTGTCGACGCAGCGATCGCCAGCGGCGCCGGGTTGGGTGATGGAAACGGGACAGCTTAGGTTGGGCGGTGTCGCGGCGGAGAACGATTCCACCTGTAGATTAAAGGCGTCGTTGCATGCGTTGACGACGTTGCTGCCGTTGCACAAGTACTCGGTCGGGTCACCCCCGGCGAGCGGGCCAAACACGTCTGCCGGCCGTCGACAGAACCCGCTGATGCACGACCACGGCGGAGCGCCGGTGCCGCGCTGCGGACAATCGGCGGGGGTGTCGCACAAGATCGTGCAGCTCGACACCGGTAAGGTGGAGTCGCACAGGCCGGTGTTCACCACGCAGTTGGCCTCGCTCGTGACGCATTCGATGCCGGTCGCAACGCACACGCGGGTGCCGCCGACCGGCATGCAGCCGTAGCCGGACGGACAGTCGGTGGCGTTCGTGCACGGACTGGTGCAGTAGTTGCGCGCCTGGATGCAGAAGTGGTGGCAGTCGTCGCCGACGTTGCAGTTGCGTCCGATGTCGGAGATCTGACAGTAGCCGGCGAGCTCGCAACGGGTGCCGGTCATGCACTGCGTCGACGTGGTGCACGTTCGGGTGCAGCGTCGCGGCCCGTTCTTGTAGATCTCGCGGCACACCAGCGCGCCTTGGCAATCCGTGTCGACGCCGCACAGATCGAACTCAAGCAGATCGCCGGCGGTTGAGCCGCCGGTTCCGCTGCTGCCGCTCATGCCGCCCTGAGCACCGGTGCCGCCGGTGCCTCCTGGCGCCCCGCCGGTGCCGCCCGAGGTCCCGCCGGTTCCCCCTGGGGCTCCGCCTGTGCCGCCCGAGGTCCCGCCGGCTCCGCCGGGTCCGCCACCGCTCATGCCGCCGGCGTTGCCGGAGCCGCCGGTCGATGAGCCACCCGCTCCGCTTGTACCGGCGACGCCGCCCTGTCCGCCCGCGCCGCCGCGGGGGATGCATTGGCCGCGGGCGATCACGCAGACTTGGTCGAGCGCGCAGTCGCGATCAGTGCGGCAATCCACGACGCACTCGCCGCTCGCACTGCAGTAGCCCTCGGCGCAGTCGCTGTTGCGTTCGCAGGCGGAGTCCGCGCAGCCGGGCAGGGCGTTCAAGGTCAGTGCCGCGGCGGCACCGAGCGCGGCGCGGGCGATCCATTTGGAGAGGCTCACGCCGTAACTATCGCTCATACCGGACGTCGTGACCAATGCCACATGCAGGACCCCGCGGTCACAGGCGGAGCCGCAGCAGCAGGCCGCGCTTTTCCACCGTGCCGGTTAGCCCGACCACCACCAGTCCGTCGCTGCCCTCGCGTGTCAGCGCGAGTCCGGTCGACGGTTCAGCTGCGGCATACAGAGGCGTCATAGCGCCGTCGCCTGAGAAGCGCCGGACGGTCATCCGGTGCGAGCCAGCGCCCGAGTTTCGGTCCGGGTTCTCGCCGGCCGTGACGGTCTCTCCGTTGGGCAGGGGGACGAGCGCATTGACGCGACCTTTGACGACCGCCGCCGCTGGATGGACCCACCGCCAGCGCGATTTGCCGTCGACGCTGAGCCCCTCGACGAATGGTTCGTTGTAGGTGACGGTGGAGTCGGTCAACCGTTTCTTCTTGTACAGGCTTCCACCGACGACCGGCCGGTTCGATGCGTCGAAGGCGGCCGACAGCAGCTGGCTGCCATCAGTCGACGGGTCGTCGGCGAACGATGCCGTCCACACGGGGACTGGATCGGCCGTCCATTTGTCGACGATGCCCTGGCGGTCCGTTACGCCGCTCTGCGAGCCCGCAATCAGCAGCGAGCCTTCGACGTCCGTCGCGACCGCGTGGCTGAAGCCGGGCCCGGGCGACCAGTCGAGCCAGCGCTGGTCGAGCGCCATGTCGAAGCCGCCAACGAAGCGGTGGTAGGAGTCGTCGAAGTACGCCGCGCCGGCCACGTAGAGGTTGTTCTCGTAGCGGGCGATGGAGTACCCGATCAGCGGGCCGGGCTGCCGGTCGTTGCTCAGCTCGGTTGTCGGCAGCACGCGTTCGACGTCGAGCTCGCCGTCGGGCGAGTAGCGGGCGAGCCAAAGTCCCTCGCGTCCATCGTCCGTTTTGATTTGGCCCGTGGCGTAGATGCGGTCGGCGGCGTCGAGCGCGATGGCGTAGACGGCGTTGTTGCGGTGAAGGCCACCGCGCGTGCGCATCCAGACCATGTCGCCGGCGGGGGTCAGCTTGGTGAGTTGGAGTTCCCAAGGATAGCCGACTTCGCGATAGCCGCCGACGACGATGTCGCCACGACTGTCGACGGCGACGGCCTGCGGCACACCGATCGGAGGCGGCAACAGAATCCGCGGCGGCCCGTCGGCATCGTTTGGCGCGTCGATTGGCGGTGTGGTGTCAGGACCAGCGTCGGTGCCGGAGTCATCGCCCGCGGGCCCGGATCCAGAACCGGTCTGCAACGACGTGCGGGCTCCACACGATGCGATCCACATCGCGCACCCCAGCAAGAGAACCGTGGAACGACCGGGTTGCATGCCGGCAACGTAGCCGCTTGCGCGGTGCAAGACCAGGTCGACAGACCAGCCCCGTCGTGTCGGTGGTATGTCGCGGCCGTGTCCGAGGTTGCGCCTCCCAGAGACGAAGCCGAGCTCATACGGCGCGCGCAGGCGCTTGCCGGTCGGCCGCTCGCAGCCGTCGCAGCGGACCATGGGATCGCCGTGCCGTCCGATCTCCGACGGGCCAAGGGTTGGGTGGGCCAGCTTATCGAACGTACGCTGGGTGCGACGGCTAGCTCACGCGCGGCGCCGGATTTCGAAGCGCTGGGCATCGAGATCAAGACGCTGCCGGTCGACGACCGCGGCAAAGTCGACGTTCGTGTGAACGATTCCGCTAAGCGAGATGCCGGAGACTGAATGGAGTGCGTCGCGGGTACGGAGCAAGCTCGACCACGTGCTGTGGGTGGTCGTCGACGGACGGCGCGGCCTGCGCCGGATCGGAGCGCCGCTATTGTGGCGACCGACTGCCGAGGAAGACGCCGCGCTGCGCTTCGACTTCGAGGAGCTGGCCGGCTTGGTCGCCCGCGGTCGCATGGACGACATCACCGGGAAGCTGGGCCGCTGCTTACAGATCCGTCCCAAAGGGCGCAACGCCGCTCATCGCCGGGACATGGTGGACGAGGACGGCGAACGGATCAGCACGCTGCCGCGCGGCTTCTACCTGCGCGCGGCGTTCACGGCGGGCATCTTGAGCCGTTCGTTTCGATTGCCGTCGGCGGGCGAGTCTGGCTAAGCGGTGGCGCGCGGCGCCGAGCGCCCGGCCGGCTGCGTACGCTTGGTCACGCGCACCGGTACGCCGTGGAGCGGTCGCAGCGTCGCTTCCGGAAACGGTACGTCTTCACGGATGCATTCGAACCGGAACCGCCGGATCAGCACGGCGAGCGCGAGCTGCGCCTCCATGTAGGCGAAGTGATTGCCGATGCAGATTCGCGGGCCTGCGCCGAACGGCAGGTACGCATGGCGGTGTCGGCGCGCTTCGACATCCGGTAAGAATCGGTCGGGGTCGAATACGCTCGGATTCGGCCAGATGGACGGTTTGCGCTGCAATGCATACGGCGAGATGAGCACGTTCGTCTGATCCGGAAGTCGATAGCCGCCGATGGTGACCGGGCCGTCACAGTCGCGGCCGTACAGGTACACCGGCGGGTATAGACGCAGCGTTTCGCGGAAAGCCCGTAGACAGAGTCCGAGTCGGGGCAGATCGGCGAGGGTCGGGGGGCCGTCCAGCGCGTCGACTTCTGCCTCGACCGCGTCGCGAATCTTCGGGTGGCGACTCAGCAGATAGATCGCCCAGGCTAAGCCAGACGCGGTGGTTTCGTGTCCCGCGATGAACAGCGTCAGGATCTCGTCGCGCACTTGGCGATCGCTCATCCGTGAGCCGTCGTCAGCATCGCGTGCCGCCAACAAGCGGGATAGCAGGTCGCCGGGTGGGTTGGTCGCGTGGCGCCGCTCGTCGATCATGCGCTGCACTCGGTCGTCCAGCACCGCGATCGCGCGCTCCAGTTCGCGGCCACGCTTGCCGACCAGCAGCACGGGGCCGCGCAATGCGTCGATCGAACGGTCGAGGGCCGCACTCGCGAGCCCCGGCCAGCGGCGGCGAATGTTGATCAGCTGTCGTCGGGCGACGACGTGCGCGATCGAGAACAGTCCGCCCATTTGGTGGCCGGTCCACGATAGCGCCGTGGTTAGCGCACGTCCGATCTCGTCGGCCTCCGAAAACGTATCGGCATCGAACAGTGTCTTGCCGGCAACGGACATCGTGAGCTGCGTCGTTTCGCGATGCAGTTGCAGCTGCCGCCCGTCGCCCCAATTCGCACACGTGCGCTCAGCGCTGTGCACCATCGCGGCGGCGTACTGCTCTAGAGCGCGCGGCGTAAACATCGGTGCCATCAGTTTGCGTTGGCGCCGCCAGAGTTCGCCATTCGACGAGAACAGGCCTTCGCCGGCCAGTGGGTAGAGTGTGAATCGTAGCATCGCTGACTTGTGGAAAATCAGGCCTTGGTCGACCATTACCTCTTGTACGAGTTCGGGGTCGTTCACCACGACGGTCAAGACGCCGGGGACAGGCAGCCGCAGCCGCATGATGGGCGCATCGCTCGTGGCGAGCCGCTCGAGCAACCCGATGCGATCCGCTTGAAAATCGGAGCTATGCCCAAGCAGGCCGTGACCCCCCGGTGCGTACGGCATTGCGTCGATGTTCATGGCCGTGCGAGAGCCTAGTGGGGTAGCCGTCGTTTCGCTACCTAGGGTCGGAGGACTCTCGATGCTATGCCGCGGCTGTGTCGGACGTCGAGCCACCCCGGGACGAAGCCGAGCTCATGGCGCGCGCGCGGGCGCTCGCCGGTCGGTCCCTGGCCGCGGTCGCCGCGGATCACAGCGTTGCCGTTCCCCCCGACCTCCGCCGCGCCAAAGGTTGGGTCGGACAACTGATCGAACGCGCGCTCGGGGCTACGGCTAGCTCACGAGCGGCGCCGGACTTCGAGTCGCTCGGCATCGAGCTCAAAACGCTCCCGGTCGACGCTCGCGGCAAACCGGTCGAGTCGACATTCGTGTGCACGATTCCGCTCAGCGAGATGCCGGACACCGAGTGGACGGATTCACGCGTGCGCAGCAAGCTCGACCACGTGCTGTGGGTGGTCGTGGACGGTCGTCGCAGCGTGCCGGTCGGTGAGCGACGGATCGGCGCGCCGCTGCTGTGGCGGCCGACTCCTGAGGAAGACGCGGCGCTGCGGTTCGACTTCGAGGAGCTGGCGGGTCTGGTCGCTCGCGGCCGCATGGATGACATCACGGGGAAGCTCGGGCGCTGTCTGCAGATCCGCCCCAAGGGGCGCAATGCGGCGCACCGCCGCGGCATGGTCGACGAAGACGGCGAACGGAGCCGCACGTTGCCGCGCGGGTTCTACCTGCGCGCGACGTTCACGGCGGGCATTCTGCAGCGTTCGTTTCG
The DNA here is from genome assembly GCA_030430975.1 of Polyangia bacterium. Taxonomy (GTDB): domain Bacteria; phylum Myxococcota_A; class Polyangia; order Polyangiales; family Polyangiaceae; genus JAUIKB01. The sequence goes on along the minus strand of JAUIKB010000262.1, from coordinate 811 downwards.
CTTGCCGTCCGCCGAGGGAGGCGAGCCTCGCTAAGCGGTGGCGCGCGGTGCAGCGAGCCGTTTGCTACCGGATATCCTCGAACAGGTCGTCTTCGGTTTCGACCTGAGCCGGTGGGGACGCCGGCGGGGTGCGTCGCTTGGTTGCGGGCTTTCGACGAGCACCGCCCGCGGGCTGATTCTGCTGCGTGGGAGCTGCGCTGGGTGTGGAGCTTGGCTCGCTCGATGGTGCGGGTGTTTCGGACGCTGCTGCTGGGGGTGGTGAGGGCGCCAGAGCCGGCTGCCCGTCGGTCGCTTCGTTGAGACTTCCCTGGCGCAGCGGCGTGGGCGACCGCAGCGCCAGGAACGCAGCGCTCGTCAGGATGACCGCGATGGCAAGGGCGCCGAACAGGCCAGCCGCCCGGCGCCTCTTGGAAGAGTCCGCGCTGAGTGCCCCCAGTGTGGGTTCGTCGAAGACCTCAGAGTTCGGCGCGCCGGCCTCCAAAGTAGTAACGCCTTGCACGGTCTGCGCCGGCGTCATCGGGGGAGCTGGTTCGACAACGGTGGCTTCTCCGGCCAGGGGCTCAGGGGAGGCCGAGGCCGTCGCGGAGGTGCGCTCGCCCTCATCCAGCTTGCGATTCAGTTCCGCATGCGCTTCACCGAAATGCACTTCGAGCAATTCGGCGAGGTCTTGCTCGTCGGATTCCAGGCCCAAATCTTTGGCACAGGCTCGAAGCTCGTCTGCGACGTCCTTTGCCGTGTCGTAGCGGGACGCAGCCTGTTTCCCAAGACACCGGTTCACGATCTGGGCGAGACGCTCTGGGATCTCCGGACG
>JAUIKB010000261.1 GCA_030430975.1 Polyangia bacterium | reverse complement strand
CGAACCCGAACCCGAACCCGAACCCGAACCCGAACCCGAACCCGAACCCGAACCCGAACCCGAACCCGAACCCGAACCCGAACCCGAGCCCGAACCCGGCCTAACACCCTTCCGGATCGTGAATCGTCGGCTTGCGCGATCGATCCTTGCGGCCGTTCACGAATCCCCACTCGTGGATCATCGGCGTGTCGCACGCGACATACATCGTCTGCCGGATGCGGGCGCCGCCGGCTGGGCTCGCGCGCAACACCGTCGCGCGATATCGCGTGTCGCTAAACGCGACGAAGGCCGGCTTGCCAGCGCAGGTCACCGCCGCGCGCGGCGACGTCTCCGACGCTAGAACAGCGCTGCTCTCGCCGACTGCCGATACGTGCACGCTGCCCGGCTTCACCCAGCAGCTCGGCTTCGTCGCCGTGCGAGTGGCGTAGGCCGGTCGCGGGCCGCCACGGTCGATCTCGATCACCTGGCGGCTCTTCACTGTCGCGCGTGGCTTTCCGAGAGCGTACACGGTCCCAGCGCGGTTGCGCTTCGCCCAACGCCGCGCCCCATCCTCGGTCTCAAACAATCCCAACACGGTGGCAATCCCCGACGCCGACGTGCCCCGCAGACCGAGCTCATCGCTGTGCGCCGCAAACGGATAACCTGGCGCCAGACCGTCCACGCGCCTCCTCAACCGGTTCTGCGCCACCGCCACGTCCGCGTCGATACCCGCAACCACAACGGCCGTCGGCGTCGGGCACTGCTGACACGAGCTATACGTCCGACGAAAATACAAACCCGCCGCCAACACTGTGTGCTCGCCTTTTGGCGTCGCAAGCTCCGCGCCGCCTCGCTGCCGCTTCGCGGCGTGTCTAACTTCGGTGTCTTTCGCCTTGTTCTGGGACACTGTTTGCTCGCCTTTTGGCGTCGCGAGCTCCGCGCCGCCTCGCTGCCGCTTCGCGGCGTGTCCAACTTCGGTGTCTTTCGCGTCGTTCCGCCTCTCGAGCGCGTGCCCAGCGGGCGTACACCCCACCACGGTTCCCAACATCACCCACCACAGCGCTTTCATACCCGCCAAAACGTCAACCGCGCCCCGGCGTATTCCCCAGCTGTGGGATCCGAGCCTCACCTCTTATGGACTCCAACCTGTCCGACCGCGTAGTCGAGGCTGATTTCCCCACGGAATGCTGGCTCCAAGCCTGGCCTGCTCTTTGCAGTACCCCCAAACGTCTCATTGGAGCCCATCATTACCGACGTTGTCCTTACCCAGTTAGCCGGAGAACTCACGCAGCCCTATCTGCATGTAGTCCTGACCCAAGCCAAAGCCGACATCACCCCGAACTGCGGGATGCTGGTCGACTGCACCGCCATGACCGCCTACGACGGCGCCGCGCGCACCTACTTCGTCGAATGGCACCGAGCGCATCGCGAACGGTTTCGCGGCGTGGCGATCGTCACCACCAAGCAGCTCTGGCATCTCGTCATCAGCGCGATGGCGGTGGCCAGCGGCCAGCGCATGCGTGCGTTTCACGATCGAGCGACTGCCGAAGCGTGGATACGCGAAGGCTGCCCGCGCTAAGTACCCCTCCCGACGCAGCAGGCTGCGGTAAGCTCCCGCCATGCTCACCCCACGCCTGGCCACCACGCTCGCGGTCTTGTCAGCCATCGGTTGCAACGATAAGCCGCCCGCGGGTCAGCAAACGCCGAGCACCCAGTCCGCCGCAACAGTCCGCGTTCCCAGCGCAACGGGTTCCGCCGATCCGTTTTCCGATCCGCCGCCATCAGCCGCCAGACAACGCGTGAGCGCCACGGTGCTCTCCAGGATCTGCAAAGAGTCCCCGTGTACGGGACGGTTCGCACGCATCGAGATGTTCGCCAACCCCAAGGGCACGGTCGAGCTACTGTACTACCACTCAGACATCGAGCGCTGTAGCCACGGGCCTTCGATCTACTTCGACCCGACCGGCAAGAAGCTGGATACCATTCCAAACAAGCCGATGGACCCGAAGTCGGACCGCGGCAAAGAGCTCCTCGCGCTGCACGCCAAGCATCACCGGGGTCGCACCAAGGCGGGCGTTCATAGCTGCCAATGATGCGACCGGCTGCGGATTCTGCAGTTCACCGAGTGCGGACCCCGCATGGCCCGTCCGCAGATTCCGCACAGCTGACGAGCTCCGCACCCAAAAGCCCCGCGAAAACCGCATAGTCGTCGTGATCTAACACCTGGCACGCGGGCTGCATTAGGTCCTCACATGAACACGACCAAGCGACTCATCACCTCCCTTTCCACCCTCGCCCTCGTGGTGGGCTTCGCGACCGGCTGTAGTCAAGCCGACACGGGAGAAACCACCGGCGAAACCGCTGACGGCCTGGAACAGACCACACCCAAGGCCGAAGCCGATCCCGCCAAGAAGGCGAGCAAAGCCGACCACAAGGGCAAGCATCACAAGTTCGGGCGCCACGGCAAACACCCCATGAGCAAGGCGGCGCGACTGCTCCGCATGGCTGAGAAGAAGCTCGACCTAACCGACGATCAGAAGACGACGCTCGAGTCGATTCGCACCGAGCTGAAGGCCTCCAACAAGAAGTCGCGCGAAGGGCACAAGGCCATGTGGTCCGCCATGAAGGACGGTTCGCAGCCGGACTTCAGCGCGATGAAGACGGCGATGGCCACTCGCGCCGCAGCCGACGTCAAGGCTCTTGACGCCCTGCACGCCGCACTCAACGCCGACCAGCGCGCAACCCTGGTTGCCACACTGAAAGACAAGGCCGAGAACAAGGCAGGGTGCGGCGGCAAAGATGACGCCAGCGGCGAAAAGGCTGCCGGCGACAAGCGCGGCAAGCGACATGCTCGCCACGGCAAGTTCGGCAAGTTCGGCAAGTTCGGCAAGTTCGGCAAGGGCGGAAACCCCGCGAAGATGTTTGAGCGCGCCGGCATCGAGCTGAGCGCCGACCAGACGGCCCAGCTCGACGCACTGCGGACGAAGTACGAAGCTGAGCGTCCAGACTGGAAAGCCATGCACGAGGCTAAGAAGGCCGAGCGCACCAAAATGCTGACTGCCTTCGCTTCCGACAGCTTCAGCGCCGCCGACTACGTGAAGGCGCCGGCGGACTTCGAAACGCACTTCAAGGCACACATTGCCCACAAGAAAGCGGTCGATGCCATCCTGACCGACGACCAGCGTGCGCAGCTCAAGACGTTCTTCAATAGCTACAAGGGCAAGTCCCACAAGCGCGGCCACAAGGGCGACAGGCGAGGTCCGGCCGTTGACCAAGACATGGTCGAGGACATCGCCGAGGACGTCGGCACCCCGCTCTAAGAAACTCTCACTCCAATCCCACCCAGAAACGGCGCCGGCTCCCCACCGGCGCCGTTTCGCTTTTTGTCTTGGACGGCTAGACCGCGCTCCTGCAGCCCCCGCAGCATCGCAGTGCGAACTCTGCCGATCGCCCCCGGTACCCGAAGAATTACCGCCACATCTACCGGCTTTCGGGTTGGCACGCCGAGTGCATTACCCCCTAGCATGAAAACCACGAAGCAAATCATCACGACCTTCTCCGCGCTCGCCCTCGTGGTGAGCTTCACCACCGGCTGCAACATGGAGACCGGCGAACCCATCGAAGAGACCGGCCAGACTGCTGAGAATCTCGAGGGCGTCAGCGCTCCCGAAACAGCCGATAGCCCCGCCGTAAAGGCAGATGCCAAGGCCAAGCGTCACGGCAAGTTCAACCGCCACGGCAAACGTCACGGCAAGAGCCAGGCGATGCGTCTGCTGCACGCGGCCGAAAAGAACCTCGACCTGAGCGCCGAGCAGAAGACCGCCTTGGAGACGATTCGCACCGACCTCAAGGCCTCGTTCAAGAGCGGCTACGAAGCTCGCAAGAGCATGCGCAGCGCCATGAAAGCCGGTGGCGAGCCCGATCTCAGCGCCATCAAAACGGCCGTCGCGGCCCGAACCGCGGCCGACGTCAAAGCCGTCAACGCGTTGCACGCAGCTCTCGATTCCGATCAGCGCGCCGCGTTGGTCGCAACCATCAACGACCGGATGGCGACTCGCGGCGACCGGCACAAGGCGGGCGCTGACGGCAAGCGCAGGAGTCGAAGAGTGCGTGGCGACGCAACCAAGATGAACAGCAAGCGCCACGCCCGACGCGGCGGCAAGCGAGACCGCGGCGGGATGTTCGCCAAAGCCGGCATCGAATTGACCGACGCTCAGAAAGCCCAGTTCAAGGCCCTACGTGACGAAGCGAAGGCGAGCCGCCCAGACTTCGCCGCCAAGCGGGCCGAACGCAAGGCAGCTCGCACCAAGCTCCTGGCCGCCTTCGCCACCGACAGCTTTGACGCTGCCAACTTCATCGCGGCCCCCGACATCGAAAAACGCTTCACGGTGCGCGCCGAGCGCATGAAGAAGTTCCGCGCCATCCTGACCGACGACCAGCGCGCGCAGATGAAGTCGTTCATGCAGTCCCGCAAGAGCCGGCGCATGGGCAAGCGTCACAAGACCCCGAGCGCGGACGCCGTCGAGCAAAGCGTCGGTAACCCCGTCACGCTCTGAGTTCCACCGCTACCTCCTACCCGAAACGGCGCCGGTTCCTGGGCGTCGTTTCTTGTTGGTTTGGGGCAGTGCGAGTGCCAACTGCCCGCAGGCCAACTACGCGGGCGACGCCGCGGCTAGGTCGTCGACCTTGGACGTCGCCAGTTTCAGCACCTCGCGATACCCGGTGGCGATCTCAGCTTCGTCGAGGTGCCCGGCCTCCTTCAGCATGCGGTGCGCCAGCGGCAAGCGATAGTGCGGCACGAACATGAAGAGGTGATGCTCCAAGTGATAGTTGACATGGTGCGGAGCGATGAGAAACCGCGTCAACGGTCCGGCCAGCGTGGTGCGTGTTTGACCGAGCGCCGTGCTCGGGTCCCGGACCATGGCGTGCTCGGCAATGCTGCGAATCCTCAGCACCAGCGAATAGCCGGTCCAAGCGGGCAGCCACCATAGAAGTAGGAACGCCTCAGGGATCCCCACCAGCGTGAGCGCGATGAGTAACAGCGCATTGGTGATCAGGAAGCCATATTGATTTCGGACAAACTGTCGAAGCACCGACAGCAGCGAGTTGCCCTCTAGACCCGAACCCGCCGGCGACAGTCCTGCCGATAGGCGCGCGATGAAGACATAGCGCCGCAAGGCTGTCTGACCGGTCAGATCCCGGATGACCTTGCGCCGCATGCTCTGACGGGTGATCGGGAACGGCTTGACCAACCCCAGATCCGGATCCGCATCGGTGCCAGTATTTTTGTGGTGTTGAAAATGGATCTGCCGGTACACCGCCATTTTCGTGAAGGTCGGGTAGGCGAGCAGCCACTCGCCGACGAAGTCGTTGAGACGACGATTCTTGCAGAGCAGGCCATGCGCGGCCTCATGCATGAGGATCGCCACGGCCAGATGCCGCCCGGAAATGATGATGACGCCGGCCAGCGCGGTCCACACGGTCGGGTAGGCAGCGTAAGCAGCGAAGCACGCCGCAATCCATCCCCACGACCACGCTACCGCGCCCAACCCTCGCCAGGCGCTGAGTCCGCGCAACTGCTGAAGCTGCTCGCGCGACAGGTACTGCCCTACCGAACTCATCCGCTACCTCCATCGACGATGCGCAGCGCCGCCATCGGCTGCGGCTGGTTCGGCATGCCATGTCCCGCCTTGGCCCACACGTCGCGGCCGAGACGGTCGAAGGCTATCGTAGCTGCTGTGAGCTGCTGACGCGGCGCCGGATCCTGAATCTCCTCCGGCAGCAGCGGGTCGGTCGCTAGAATTCGAATCGCTTCCCCGCCCACCATGAAGCTCTCGACGAGTCCCTCGCCAGGAGACAGCCGCGAGATCTTCTTCGAACTGGCCGCGAGCATCTTACTCGCAGCGCGATAGCCTTTCGTCAGACGGGTGATCGGCCAAAGCGTCCGGCACCAGACATCGGATACCTCCGCCGGGAACTCGGCACGAAATGCGACCGCGTCAGCGCACATGCCCAAGTCGTCGAGCATCGTGCTCGCTTCGTCGAGCGGCATGACGAGATTGTTCGGTCGGACCCAGACGCCGTCGAGCGCCGCCTTGAAACCAAACCAGCCGAGCGCGCGGACAGAACTCTTGCGTTCGTTCGTCTTGAGCCCCCGCGGCATGTGCACCGCCCAGAAGTCGCCCTTCCACGCCTTGCGCCGCTTTTCGCCCAACCGCCAGCTCTCGACGTGACGACGCAGCGGATCGGCTCGCTGCGCCAGCACGTAGGATCCGCGGTCGTCCGTCTCTACCCAGCCCTGGCGCAGCAGCCGAGTGAGCGCCACCCTGATCGCGTTGCCCGAGATCCCGAACGGCTCAGCCAGCCGCACCAGGTCGCGCACCGCCACCGAACGCGGCTGCGCAACCCGCATCACGTCGAGCAGGAGGGTCTTGGGCGTCACGGCACGTCGCACGCCTATTTATTACTACCTTAGCTCAACACTGTCGACAGACGTAATATTCGGCACCTAGACTTCGCTATTTTCCCGTGAATTTGGCGTCCCGTCTCTCGACAAAGCTCATCATACCTTCGCGTGCGTCATCGCTCCCCATCAGCTCGCGCGCCTGTCCGAGCAGCGCATCGCGAGCCGCCTCCGGTCCCTTGTCCAACGTCAGACGCGCCGATTCGAGGGTCGCGCGGACCCCGAGCGGCGCGCGGCTGGCGACGGTCTTGGCGATACCCGTGGCCGTCACTTTCTCGCTCCCGGCGGGCACGACCTCCTGGACCAGGCCGATCCGAAACGCCTCGGCCGCGTCGAATTTATCCCCCGTCAGGAGCCAGCGCATCGCGTTGTGCCAGCCGGCCCGTTGATGCAACCGAAGTGTCGCTCCGCCAAACGGAAAGATTCCGCGATTGATCTCGATCTGGCCGAAGCGAGTTCCCTCTGCGGCCACGTTCACGTCGGCGGCCAGCATCAGCTCGATGCCGATCGTCAGACACCAGCCGCGCACGGCCGTGATCAGCGGCTTTTTGCGCACACGGCCGTGCAGCCCTAGTGGGTCGACACTTCCCTCCGGAAAAAGCGAAGCACCGCCGGCGACCGCCGGACCTACCTCCGCTAGATCCAAACCGGCCGTGAAGTTGTCGCCCTCGGCATACAGCACCGCACAGCGCGCTTCGTCGTCATCCTCATAAGCGGTCAGCGCGCCAGCCAGCTCAGACAGCATGCGCAAGTCGAACGCATTCATCTTATCGGGTCGGCTCAACCCGATAAGCGTGACGTGGTCTTCGGTGTGGATGCGAACGCGGGGGGAATCGTCGGACATGGGTTGGCTCCGGCTTGTCGGTTAGTCTGGTTAGTCCGTTAGGTAGATGTCGAACACTACCAGTTCTCCTTCATCGACCATCTGATCGTCGTCGTCGTCGAACAGCGCCGCAAAGTGAATGACATTAGTGGGCGCAGTCGCCCCGTCTCTTACCGTCCACGCCGGTATACGCATTTCGACTAAGAATCGCCCGTCAGGCAGATCGTCGATAACCCGAACGCGGTGTTCAGCGGCACCGG
>JAUIKB010000260.1 GCA_030430975.1 Polyangia bacterium | reverse complement strand
TCACTCGCTCAGGTGGGTTTGAACGCAGCCATTTCGACGCCCGGCGGGTGCCCCCCAAACTCGACGCTGAGCGGCGGCCAATGCATTTGTAACCCGGGCTACCAACCGACGGCGGATGGGAAGGCGTGCGAGCAGATCCCGGTGATCAACTGCCCGCCGAACTCGACTCAATCCGGCAACAACTGCTACTGCAACGAAGGGTTCGTAAAAGCCGCGGACGGGATCAATTGCGTTTCGATCCACGAAGCCGAGTGTCCAGAGAACGCCCAGCGCGTGGGTGACCAATGTATCTGCAACGAAGGCTACTACGGTGATCCGAACAGCTTCGAGGGCGAGTGCCTGCCGATCACTTCCAACTGCGGTTTTCTGGAGCGCCCCGATCAAAACGGCACCTGTCAGTGCATCGACGGAACCGCACGTAACGCGGCCGGCGTTTGTGAAGGTGCCCCCGGGCTCGGTTGTGGGAACGAGACCTTCGTCGGGCGGTGCTTTAGCCAGTCGTTCGTCGTGTATTGCGAGGACAACCAGGTTCAGGCGCTGCAGTGTGATGGCGGCACGGTATGCGGACTCGCGGGCGACATCTACGATTGCATCGGGTTCGTGGACGCATGCTCGGGCATCTCGCCCGACGGCGCATGTGACGGAACCGCGCTGATCTATTGCGGTGATAACGGTTTCGGTCAGGGCCAGCTATACCGACGTGACTGCAGCCTTGAGGGCAAGGACTGCGTTGAGTTCTCGGGTCTGGCGGCTTGCGCTACGGACGGTAGCGGCGCCGGTGGTGGAGAAGGCGAGCGGGTCGCGCGGGACCTGGCGGCGCCTTGCTCTTGCCGCGCGCCGGGTTCACAGCGCTTGCCAGGCGTTGCTTGGTCTGCGCTGGCGCTGCTGGGTGTCGCGGCCCTACGGCGCCGTCGATAGTCGGCTGCCGTTGGCGAACGGAACGCACAAACGGAGAAACGGCTCGCTGCCTTGGGCAACGAGCCGTTCCGAATCAGCCGCGCAGGCGGCTGGCTGATGTGCGGAGCGAGCGCCCCGCACATCAGGCTTGCTACTGCTTCATGGCCAGCTTGATCAGCTTCTTGAACTTGCCGAACGGCTGAGCTCCGCTGATCCAGTAGCCGTTGACGGTGAAGCCTGGCGTGCCGGTGATTCCGGCTTTCTGGGCCACCGCCATGTCCGCATCGACCTTGGCCTTGTGCTTGTTGCTGTCGAGTGCAGCCTTGAACTTAGCCATGTCGAGGCCGAGCTCTTCGGCGTACTTCTCGAGCCCGGCGCGCTTCAGGCCGTCGGGTGTCTTCTGGTTCGCGAACAGCTTGTCGTGATAGTCCCAGAATCCCTTGTTGCCCTTTTGCGCATGAGCTTCGAGTGCTGCCTCTGCCGCGAGCGGCGCGTCCTTGTGGAACTTGAGCGGCAGGTTACGCCAGACGATCTTGACCTTGTCGCCGAACTCGTCCTGGATCTGCTTGATCGTCGGATTGACGCGCGAGCAGAAGGGGCACTGGAAGTCCGAGAACTCCTGGATGACGATCTTGGCATTCTTGCCGCCCTTGAACGGCGAGGTGGCCGGAGGTGCGGGGACGTCCTTCTTCTCTGGCGGGGGCGGACCCTTCGCCGTCTTCATGATCTCGTCGTACACCTTGGCGCGAGGCGTGCCCTTGGCGACGAGCGCCTTAGCCTTGGCGAGGCCCTCGTCGATGAGCTTCTTGAAGTTCTCGAAGGGCTGAGCACCGGAGATGCGACGCCCGTTGACGAAGAAGTGCGGTGTGCCGCGGGCGTTGACGTCCGAAGCCAGATCCATGTCCGCGTCGATCATGGCGTTGTACTTGCCACCGTCGATCGCGGCCTTGACCTGGGCCCAGTTCAGACCGAGCTCCCCGGAGATCCGCTCTAGGTCGGCGTCTTCGAGCTTGGGCTGGCTAGCGAACAGCTTGTCGTGGGCTTCCCAGAATGCCTTGTCACCCTTCGCCTTGTACGCCGCGATCGCCACGTGTGCGGCGGGCTTGGCGCGAGGATGGAAGGGCAAGGCGTTGTCCTTCCACACGATCCGGACGTCATCCTTATACGTGTCCATGATCTGCTTCATGGTCGGGTTGACCTTCTTGCAGAAGGGGCACTGGTAGTCGCTGAACTCGATGATCGTTACGAGGGCGTCCTTCTTACCCTTGATCGGATCGTCCTTCGAAACCGGGACCTTCCAGACGGTGGTGTCTTCCTTCTTGGGCTCGTTCTTCTTGGCGTCGGGTGCGGTTGGTGCTGCCTTGGCGTTCTTGTTGGTCAGCTTGACGTACACCTCGGAGGGCTTGGTTCCGGACGCGATCAGCTTCTGCGCCTCGGCGAGCTGCTGATCGATGACGGCCGTGAACTTGTCCACAGGCTGAGCACCACTGAGCGTGACGCCGTTGATACGGAACGCCGGGGTTCCCGTCGCGCCCACCTTGCGTGCGATCGCCTGATCGGCGGCGACTTTGGGTGCGCCCTTCTTGGCCGCAACCCCTGCCTTGAACTTGGCGAGGTCGGCGCCAGCTTCGACGGCCCACTTCTCGAAGTTGGCCGGGGTCAGTGCCGTGCGGTTGGCGAAGGCGTTGTCGTGGAACTTCCAAAACGCTTCGCTGCCCGCGACCTGCATCACGACGGCTGCAGCCTCGTGCGCCGGCTTGGCGTTCTTGTGGAAGGGCAGTGGCTGGTGCTTCCAGACGAAACGGATCTTCTTGGGACCGTACTTCGCCTTGAGCTGCTTGATGGTCGGGTTAACGCGCCCGCAGAAGGGGCACTCGAAGTCACTGAACTCGACGATCGTGACCGGGGCGTCTGCGTTGCCCCACTGCGGATCGTCTTTGGTGACGGGGATGACGGCCGCGCTGTGGTCGAGTGACCCAGCAGCTGCCACCGATTCGGCTTCAATTCCGGTCGGATTCTTCCGATCGATTCCGTACATCAACCCCATCCCCGCTAAGAAGCAGAGGAAGAAGCCGACAATAGCGGTTCCTTTGTTCATGGTAATTAGTCTCCAGATACTGAAGTGGTGAGACGCGGATGCCCGCGACTCGAGATCGAGGTGCGGCGCCGTTCAGGATGAACGACGACGGCGGTGCCGCCGCTAGGGCAGCGTAAAGGTGGGTAGACCGAATGCGGATGCACTCGGACGAAGCTCTAGATGACCGGCCGCTACACGCGACTGGTGCGTGGATCAGCCGCGCGCGATCGGCGGTCGCAAGTCCGGGTGTCGGTCTAGGCTGTGCGGGCCGGACGCGTGCTGGTCACGCGGCAGGTGGTCGGCGGTGCCGCCGTACGGCCACTGGGCAGCTGAGAACCAGCCGGCGGTCAGACCGTCACTCCAAGTCGCTTCGACCTGGGCGGGGGGAGCGTCGTCGCTGTCTACATCGGCGTCGGCATCGGCACATTCTGAGATCACGCCGTCCTGCCGATAAACGATCGGCGGCGGGGCGACCGTGGACTCAGCGTTCTCGCCGCAGATAGGGATAGCGCTGCTATCACCGCTGCGTTCCGTCTGTTCACAGTCGGTCGTGGCGCTGGTTTCCTCCCACATCGTCATCGCTTCTGAGACGCAGATCGGCGACTGAGCCAGCGCGGTCGCGGGCATGCCCCAGATCCCCATCACGAGCACCAGCCATAGGCTCTGCAAGAGCCAGCGATGCGAGGAGTGACGGCGGGACGACATGGTGGATACGGGAGCCGAGCATAGTCGCGACTTCCCGAAGCTCAACACCCCCCGCTGGGCGCTTGTTCCCCGCAAGCGAAATGTGTGTGTTGGTGTCAGTTTCTTGGCCACCTTATCCTACATTGTCCACTATCGGCGCATGTCAACTTCCGCCACCAGCGATAAGTGCCTGAAATCACAGGAGCAAACGGCCGAGCCTCAGGATGTGCTTCCGAGGGCCTTCGGGCACCTGACGTTGCTCCGCCAGATCGCTCGCGGGGGCATGGGCGAGGTCTTTCTGGCGAGTAGCGGCGCCATCGAAGGTGCCGAGCGACCGGTCGTGGTGAAAATCATTCGCCGCGACCATTCCGACGACAAGTCGTTTCTCGCGCGCTTCCTCGACGAAGCACGCATCCAGTCGCAGCTTCGGCACCCTGGTGTCGCGCAGGTGCTCGAGGCTTCCAAGGATACGGACGGCAACCCGTTCGTCGTCCTCGAGCACATCGAGGGTCGCAACCTCGGTGAGATCCGCAATCGAGCCAAGGCGCTCAAGGTGCGCATTACCTGGGCAGAAGTAGCAGCCCTCGGCGTCGCCCTCGGTGACGCCCTCGGATACGTGCACAAGTGCCAAGACGCCAGCGGGCGAGCCCTCGAGATAGTGCATCGCGATCTGAGCCCCCAGAACATCATGGTTGGCTACGGTGGCGATCCGAAGCTGATCGACTTCGGCACAGCGCGTGGCGAAAACCGTCGCTGTCAGACCGTGGCAGGCATCGTCTTTGCCAAGCCCGGATACGTCGCGCCAGAAGTGGCCAACAATACACCGGGCGGCCCGCCGTCAGATGTGTACGCGCTCGGCATTATTCTGTGGGAACTTCTGGCCGGGCGCCGGTTCCTGTCGGGCGACGCGGACGAACACCAAAAGGCCGTCGGGGCGGGGGAGCGCAGCCCCAGCCCGCTATCGCAGCTCGTTGGCGGACCCAAGGAACTCGACACCGTGATCGCTCGCATGACGGCGCCCAACGTCGAGGATCGTTACCCGACGGCCGCCGATGCCGCGACCGATTTGAGTCGCGTCCTTAAGCAAGCGCCGTCGATGACAGATGGCCAGCGTAGCGTTCGTGCTCGCATAGCGGACTTGATGCACCGCTTGTATCCGGCGGAACCAGCACGCAGCCGCAACGAGTTCATGCACCTAGTGGCGAGCGCTACCAAGAGTCCAGCGACAGCGCCTGTGCTGCCCAAGAGCCCTGAGCCTCCGCCGCCGAAGCCGGAGCGAGACGACACGGTGCTGGCAGGTACTCGCTATCGGCTGACCGCACAGATCGCCAAGTCGGCGATGTCGACCGTCCACAAGGCGCACCATCTCGACCTGGGTCGGGTGGTGGCTCTCAAGCTGCTACCCAAGCACACCGATTCTGACATGGCCGAGCAGTTTCGAGTCGAGGCACGGGCCGTTGCCAAGCTCCGCCACAAGCACCTGGTCGACCTGTACGACTACGGTTTGACAAGTGACGGGCGCGCCTTTTACGCGATGGAGCTGCTCGAGGGCGAGTCGGTGCACAGCATGATCGAGCGCGGCGACGGCGTTGAATGGCGGGAGGCCTGTCGGCTGGCGATTCAGACGTGCAAGGCGCTAGAAGTAGCGCACTCCGCCGGCGTGATTCACCGCGATATCAAGCCCGCCAATCTGTTCGTGACGAGCGACGGTGTGCTGAAACTGCTCGATTTTGGTGGCGCAAAAAACGCCGCCGAAGCGGAGATGCCGTCGGACGTGGACGCTGGCGTCAAGCTCTACGGCACGCCCGAGTACATGGCTCCTGAACTCATCAAAGGTCAGCGCGCCGATGAGCGATCGGACGTCTACTCACTCGGGGCCGTGCTTTACGAGCTGGTAACCGGAAGACTACCGCACGTGGCAGGCACTACTGCCGCATTGCTCGAACAAAAGATCAAGACCAACCCAGATTCGCCACGCAGGCGAGCACCGATGCGAGGAATTCCCACCATGGTAGACAAGACGATCAGTCGTGCGCTTGACAGTGACCCTGATTCGCGATTCCAGAACGCCGCCGAGCTTCGCGCAGCCCTGGAAGAAGCCCTGACCGAGCCAACACGCCGCCAGGCGCGTCGACGTGGCGTCGCCTACGCGGTGCTCGGAGCGCTTGCCATCAGCATCGGTGCGGGCACAGCGGTGAGCTGGAAGAAGCCAGAGGTCCGCGCCCGCGCGACCGCTGCGGTCGCTCCCATCACGCAACAGATCAACAAGTGGCGCGGTAAGCAAGACGCCCCAGCGGTCGCTGCAGTTGCCCAGGTGGCGCAGCCTGAAAGCGAGGCACCGGCAGCCGAACCAGAGGCGCCGCTTGCAGCCGTCGAAGACACTTCCGAACCGGCCGAGCCCGAGATCGATCTCGATCAGGAACCGGCTGATGACGATCTGGGCGCCGAGCCTGCCGAGCCGACCGACGCTCTGGCGGCTGCGGATGACGAACCTGGTGCAGCCGACGAGGTCGCGGCGGATTCGCCGTCGCCGGACAAGACGGACTTCAACGCCAAGCCGGATATCGACCTCGACGAGCACGTTCGGGCGGAGCCGAAACAAAATGACGTTTCCGAAAAGCTGGCGTCGGCGCAGCTGCTCATGGACAAAGGCAAGCGCGTCAAAGGCTTCAACCAAATCCGTCGCTTGGGGAAGAACAATCGCAAGAACCCGGAGGTCATGAAGGCCTGGACGATGGCGGCTTCGCGCATGAAGGGTTGGGGCGAGGCGTATCGCGTCGCCCAGCAGTGGGTCGACCTCGGCGCGACCAAAGAGAACCAGATGCATCTGGCGCGCATGCAGAGGGCCGTCGGAAAGCGCGCTGACGCGGTGAAAACACTGCGCAAGTTGGTCAAGAGCCAGCCGGACGATTCGGAGGCGCAGGCCATGCTCCGCGAGTACACCGGCAACACGAAGCTGGCGACGCGCGCGGCGCTCTGAAGCATCTAACTGCCTAGAATAAAAGGCTATTTACGCGGTGTTCGGAGGTGTCCGAGCACCGCGTCGATCTTTACGCTCTTGCGCTCCGTGCCGCTGAGCCCCTAAGAGCATCGGGCCCCTTCGTTATTATGGCTGCGCCCCCCGCCGCGTCCGGCGTCAACGTCGTTACTTCAGGCTCGCCCTACAAGGTGGTCCTACGCCTCGCGATGCCGACGGTCATCGCGATGCTCACGCAGAGCATCGTGAATGAGATCGACATCGTCTTTTTTGCGTGGCTGCCGCAGCCGGAATCGTCGAACGCTCAGGCGGCTCTTCTGCCGTCCCTGATCCTGCTGTGGCTGTTCGGCGGTTCACTCAGCGCCATCTCGGTCGGAACTCAGGCGATTTCCGCGCGCCGCTTCGCGGTGCACGACAAGGCGAGCTGTGGCGGCGTCCTGGTGAACTCGTGGTTCTTCTCGTTGGTGGCCGGGATCCTATTCACGCTCGGTGCATACCTGATCCTTCCGTCCGCGCTCAAAGTGCTGATCAAGGTTCCGGACGTCAGAGCGGCAGCGCAGGCGTATCTGAACTGGCGCTTGCTAGGCATCGCTTCTATGGCGATGACGTTTTCGTTCAAGGCCTGGTTTGACGGCATCGGCAAGACCCACGTCCACATGATCAGCGCGGTCGTGATGAACGCCCTGAACATCCTGCTGTGTCTGATCTTCATCTTCGGACGTTTCGGCGCGCCTCGGATGGGCATCGCCGGCGCGGGGCTGGCCGGCTTCATGTCGACCTGGGTGGGACTGGCGATCATGATCGGTTGGGCGTGGCTGCCCAAGTATCGGCGCGAGTACCGGCCGTTCTCGCTCCCCAAGCTCGAGCGCGACGTCACCAAGCGCATCTTGGCGCTGAGCATTCC
>JAUIKB010000259.1 GCA_030430975.1 Polyangia bacterium | reverse complement strand
ACGACAAGAAGGACGACAAGAAGGACGACAAGTCGAAGGAGTCCAAGAGCGACAAACCGACCAAGACGCCCTGGTGGAAAGAAAAGCCACCGGCTTGGACTCAGGTTCAGAAGACCGCCAAGTCGCGCGGGGTGAACCCGTGCAACACCAAAGACCCCGGCTGGGGCATTTATACCAAGTGGGATCGCGCCCCCACCGTCGGCCAGATGATCATGCCGGTCAAGGGCGGCACCACCCGCAGCGGTCAGTTCGACCTCATGGTGCACTTTCACGGGCACGATCCGGTTCGCAAGGAATGGGTCAAGGTCATGAACGGCACCGTGCTGGTCGGGATCGACCTCGGCATCGGGTCGGGCCCGTACCAGTCGTCGTTCCGGTCGCAGAAGGCGTTCGAAAACCTGATCAAGAGCGTCGAAGCTCGCATGGCTTCCCACACCGGCAAAAAGCGAGCGCGGGTCCGCAAGCTCGGGCTGAGCGCGTGGAGCGCTGGCTATGGCGCCGTGGATTCGATCCTGCGCACGTCGTACGGGAAGAAGAACGTCGACGTCGTCGTCTTGCTCGACGGTATGCACTCAGGCTGGTCGACGATGGACAAGCAGCTGTCGTCGTTCGTCGACTATGCGCGCACCGCCGCACGTCGCCAGAACCTGATGTTCGTGAGCCACTCGGCGATCATTCCGCCCGGATATGCTTCCACGTGGGAAACGGCGAATTTCGTCATCCACAAACTCGGCGGCAAGCCGCGCCGGACGAAGCCACGCCGCGGTGACCCGATGGGGCTCGATCTGATCTCGCGCTACACGCGCGGCAACTTCCACGTTCGCGGCTACACGGGCAACGACAAGATGGACCACTGCGCGCACATCGGCCTTTATAAGGACGTGCTCAAAGTCCACGTTAAGCGGCGTTGGAACTCGCCGCGCGGCCGCAAGTAGCACCAACAGCGGAGGAGTGCGGTGCAGTTCACGTTACCGCTGGCGGTTGCGCTGCTCGGGCATTGGATCGCGGCGCGACTTCTAGGGTTACGTTTTCTCAAGGCGCCGCAGGTGTGGCGTGCCGCTCTGTGGAGGCGTCTCACGGTTTGGTTTGCTGGCCCGCTGCTAGCGTACGCGGTGGCCGCAGCGCTGGCGTTTGGAATTGACGATCCGCAAGGCCGGCCCACGTTGGTGGTTGATGTCTTGCCCGCGAGTGGGGCTGCGCGCGCCGGTATGCGGTCGGGTGATCGACTCCTCGAGATCGACGGATCGCCAGTTACGACGTGGAACCAATTCAAGAGCGCTGCTGAGGCGGCTCGGCCTGCGCCCGTCAAAGTCGGGTTCGAGCGTGACGGAGGGCGGCGGATATTGCTCATTGAGCGCATCCATGGCCGGCTTGGGTTGATGGCTCGGAGTCAGCGAGCGACGCTCGCTGTCAGATTGCGGAGTGCCGCGTGGCACCCGGCGAGAACCTCGTGGGCGATGGTGGTCGCGTGGGTTTCCGCAGCTCAGGGCAGACCTGCAGCCGACGCGGGCGGCTATGTGATGCGACTCGATTCCGATCGGAGCTTTGTCGCTAGTTTCGTACTTGGACTACTGTTCGGCTGGATGAGCTCGTTTCTCATGGTCATGCTTCTCGTCGACGCGGCGTTGTTCATGTGCATCAACTGGCGGGTTAGGCGGCCGGCGCGTGAACCTCGCTGACGGGTTCCCGGCCGCGCTCCGCCACGATGCGGTGGTGGTGTCGGCGTTCTACTCGCGGCTGCCGAGGGCTCACCCACAGCTCGGGAGCGTCGAGGTCGCGATCGACGGTGAGTGCATCGAGTTTCCGTATCGCATCTACACAAGCCAGCCGGTGGTGCGGCATCGACTACTGTCCTCGACCCAGCAGCTGATGCTCGCCTGTCACTTCACGCGTCATCACGATGGGCGGGTGCGGGAGCGCTCGGTTCGGCAGCTGACCGAATCTCCGGAGCGTTGGATCGCTCCCTATGTTGTGCATCTGCTGGGCGAGTATGTGATCGAGATCCATCGGTTGATCGCGCACCTGTGCTCCGCCAAACCGGAGTGGTTGACCGTGTGCGGGGCACACTGCGGGCAGAATTCGGCCTATGCAGAGCTTCTCAAACAACGAGCCACGAGCTACTGGAACGAGTACCATCGGCGGGAGATTCGCGATCGCGCCGACTACCCCGCGTGGGCGCTGCTCGACGAGCTGACGTAGCCCTCTGGGTTGGGTTGGTTGGGCGTCAAACGACAGGGCACGCCGTGGGCCACAGCGCGGTCCCGCCGTCCTCGAGTCCGGCATGAATTGCGGTCACACCAGCGCAAGTTGCCGGGTATCCTGCGCGGCATGCTGAGTCGTCGTGTTGGGTTCGGCCCATTTCTCGTGACCCTCGCGGCGGTCGCCGCCAGCTGTGCCGAGCCGCTCCCACCGGAAACACCGCCGGCTCCCGCTCCGGCGCCGGTTCCCGCTGCTCCGGATCCCGAACCGGTTGCGAGCGCGACGCCAACGCCGCCCGTCAAGCCGACGGTGCTCAAGATGTACCCGGTTCAAAAGATAGGTCTGCTGATGGATCTGAGTTCGGTTGACGGGCGCGTCGAGCTCCGCATCGGTTGGGACCCGGGGGGCGGCGTATCGGGATGGGAAGCTTACGCGCCGATCGTCAACGGTCGGCCGGACCTGGAGAAGCAAACCGGATCGTTCGGTACCGCGACGACGACGGCGACTGCGACCCACATGCACGGCAAGCGCCCGAATCTGTTCGTGCACAAGTACTCCGGTTTTCGTAGCGGCCCGACGGACTCGTACTTCGAGCAGGACGGCAAGACATGGAAGCCGATCAAGCCTAAGTCGGCACCCGGCGCGCTGGGCCTCAACGTGTTCAGCTGGTCCGATGGTCGACTGCTCGAATGGCGCGGCACGCCGGCGCTTGCGATGGGTCTGAGCGACGCAGTGACGGTTCCACCTAGGTTTCGTGTGCTGCGCGGTAAGGACAAAGGTGTTCCAGTCGTTTCGAAAGCGATCGCCGCCAAACTCACCGCGCAGAAGTTTCAGACTGCGTCGGTGCTCGCGCTGCCGAGCGGCGAGGTGGTGGCCGTGGGTCGCCCCGCTGAGGGAGTGAAGCTGGTGACGCTGCTGTGGACCGACGACCTGAACCGGCCGAAGTACTTCGAGTCGCCGGAGGTGACCGCTGCGACCGGGCTCGACATCGAGCTGCTCGGCGGCGCGTCGCTGAGCGACATGCGGTTACGCGTCGGGGAAGAGCTCCTGCGCCTCGACAACGTGCAGTGGAAGAAAGCTGGCCAAGTCACCGAGGACGAGCCGCCGGACATCTGGTTTGGCAAGCCGCTGGTCTATCGACACGCCGAATGGGACGAGAAGACGCCGTCCTACGCGCGGCTGACGAAGAGCGGCCCGTGGCTGAAGATCGAGGCCCACCCCGCCGAAACCGAACTCGATATCCCGCCGTCCAACGCGGTGGACGCCAGCGGAGTCATCTGGCGCGTCGAAGCCGAGGTGTTGTACTGCAGCAAAAAGCCGGCTCAGGAGCTGCCGCCGATCACGAAAGATCAGATCATGGCCATGCGGAAAAAGCTGGGTATGCCAGACGAACGGAACGGGTTTTAGTCCGACATTCCTCAGTCGAGTGCCAACTCGCCGGCCACCACGCTGATCGCTCCGTCGACGAGAACATCACCGCGTTCGTCCGGTGGGCCGACGACACGCTCGTAGGTTAGGTCGTAGCGAACGCTTCCGCCTGGCGGGACAGTTTTTGGTCGGTAAGTGACGCGCACCGGCGCGTTGGTTGTTCCGATGCGATCGTCTCGAATGAGCACCCGGCGCGGGGCGGTCGTCGCGCCGTGCTGAAACCCGAAATGGCGCTGCAGATGACGCACATACCGATCGACCTCGGCGCCGCTCGAATCGATGACACTCACCGTCAGCTTGAGTCGCCGCAGCATGTCTCCGGTTGGAAACGCGTGTCCGACGTCGCCAGGCTCGAGCGACAGCGCGAACGTTTTCCCATCCCACGACGGCGAAGCACGGACAGATCGACGCACCGCAGCCGCGTCGCGCCCGCCCAGGAAACGATGGTCGCGATGCAGGCGTCCGTCCTCGCCGCGCACCTTTGGCATGTGGCAGGCGGCGCAGCTTCGATCGGCGAACGCTGACGCAGCGTGCTCGGTCACGGTCGATTGCATCATCAACGGGCCGCTGCGCGATTCGCGTAGCCCAGCGCGTGGGAACGAGAACTCGTGGCAGTTGGCGCACGCGGCAGCGGTGCTAAACGCGGCGCTTCTCGTGACCGCGTGGTGTGCACCTGGTCGCGCTGCGGATGAGGGGGTCGTCGACGCCAGCACATGGTCGTCGCTGACGTGGCACGTGACGCAGCCGACGCCGAGATCGCTGATGGTTTTCGGCACGGGCTTACGTGGGTCCGCTTCCGGTGCGTGGCAACCGGTGCAAAACGCAAACGGCTCGATCTTGAACTGCGACTGATAGTGGGGGTCGGTGTGCGCCTGTCGGTGGAGCGAGCTGCGCCACTCGCTCGCGATCTCCTGATGGCAGCGCTGGCAGGCGCGATTGGCGGTGGCCGGATCGGCCAGGCGCTGAGTTGTTGTTTCAAGCGGCGCGGGACTGGGCATGGCCAGTGAAGCTCGGGAAGCGGACGACGCTGGACTAGCGATGTCGGACTCGGCCGGCGACGCCGGCGCGCATGCGGCCGCGACTCCGACGATATAGAGCGGGCGCGAGGAGCGAGTGAGCGAGGGCATAGCGGCGGGAAGCCGGGAACCTAGCATCGGGTCTGCTGGGTTGGCACGCCTCGTTGGCCCGGCTATCTTCCGGCCACCAGCATGAAGAGGCTCGCTGTCGCGTTGGCGTCGGCTGCAGCGGTACTGACCGCATGCGGCCGCACACACAAGGTGGACGGGACCGTGACGGTAAACGGTGCGCCGTTTGTCGCGACGAACTGTGTTATTTCCACAACAAAAGAGGGCATTGTGGGGGCGCTCAAAGTGACTCATTCGGTGACGTTGCTCGACGCCAGCCACCGCACGCTGGAGTTCAATGACGACGGCGGTCTGTCGGTCGAGTTCTCGGACATGGCGGCCGGAAAAGCCGTGCCGTTCAACGTTGGGCGAAGCTGCGGCAAGATCGCGTTTTCCGGACCGATGGACAAGCCCACGGAGGTGAGGGTGACGATCGATGCGAATTGCAGCGGCGGCGGCGTCGTGACTCGAGCTAAGGTGACGATTAGCGACTGCGGCAAGACGGGGCTGAAGATCTTCCCCTAACGGCGCTACTTGCGTGCTGCTCGTCGCTGCGCCCGTGCCTGACGAGCGGTAAGGAAATTGATCCCCAGGGACGTGAGCACAGTGACGAGCGCGCCGGTAGGGAGCACCCACGTCAGCTGAGCGGGATCGGCAGCGCAGATGACGAAGCCGAGCGCGTAGACGACCGCCGTCGGCGAGATGCGCATGTCGACGACCACGGCCGAACACGCGGCGGTGAGCGCCCAGATCAGCAGTAGCTGCGTCAGCATGGGCGTCACGGGCGCCCCGATGATGGTCGTCACGGACACGGTGATCGTCTGAGCGAGCAACCCGACGCAGATGATGCCGGCGTTGTAGCGGTTGAGGCGCACCTCCCACATCACCTTGCGGGTCCGGTAGAAGTAGATCACGGCCAGTCCAAAATAGACCAACGTTGCCGCGAGGATCGGCCTAGCCGATTCGGGCTTGAACCAGCCGACCCACGCCCACAACACCACCCAGCTGGCCCCGAATACCGCGCCGCCCACGCGGCGCACTTCGAGGCCGAATTCACGGTTGTCACCCAGCTCGAACTCATCGAGTCGGGCCTTACTCAGCGCATCGGCTTCGAGAGCCGCTTCGACCCGTTGGACCAGCTCCGGGGCGGGGTCTTCGGTCAGTTTGAGCGCGCGGTTGGCGGACGTCGGTGCTTTTTCAGCCAGTAGTTGAACGACGCGTTGGCGGACCAGCTCGCGTAGCTGTGTGCGGGCGCTTGTATTGCCAGGCCAAGCCTCGAGCGCGGCGCGGTAGCAGAACGCGGCGTCGAAGAACGCACGTTCCGCGGTCGCTTCGTCTTCGTTCCACTGCGCCTCGGCCATCTGCTCGGTGTGCAGCGCAGCGCTTTCGACGAGCTGCTTGGAGCTGCGGTGCTGTAGGAATCGTTCGAGAGCGTGCCGCAGCTCCGCGATTGAACGGTAGCGCTTGCTGACCTCGACATTCATCGCTCGGTTGACGATCGCCCGCAGCTCAGAGGGGGTACCGTCGGGCAGCGAGACTTCCGTTCGCTCGTGGATCGCTTGTTGGAGCTTCTCTAGATCGCGACCGGCCTGCGGCGGCTTGCCGACGATGGCGTGGTACAGGCTGGCGCCGACCAAGTAGACGTCGGTGTGCGCGCCGATTTTTGCCGGGTCGCCCTCGAACTGCTCGGGCGCCATATAGGCGGGCGACCCCGCCAGGCTCGGGCTGGTGCCGATGTTCTTGAGGCGCTCGTTGTTCGAGTCGAGCGCCATCGCAACGCCCCAATCCATCAAGTAAACCTCGTCGAACGTTCCGATCATGATGTTGGACGGCTTGATGTCGCGATGAACGATGCCGCGGCTGTGAGCGAAACGCAGCGCCTGGCACACCTGAATCAGGACTTTGACGTGCCATTCGATCGAGCCTTCGCCCTCAGCACCGATAGCCATGTCGGCGGGTTTCGAAACCGTTTCCCGCCAGACACGTCCTTCGATGTGTTTGAGCACGACCAGCGGGCGCCCGGACGTCTCGATCACGATGTCGTGGATCGGCATCACGTTCGGATGTTCGAGCTGGCCGGTGATGTACGCTTCTTGAAGCAGCGCGCCGGCGTCTTGAGGACGAACGACCGTCTTGATAGCCACTTCGCGCCCGACGCTGGCTTGAACGCCGCGATGCACAACGCCCATGCCGCCTTCGCCGATGACCTCGGCGAGCTGGATTTCGGATGTCGGGAAAAACCGGTTCACCGACGTTCCGCCCGTCGTCGTGACGCGCGTTGCGGCTAGGTCGGGCCAATCTGGCGGGGCGGTGGTCGTGGCCTCGGAGTATGTTCCACCGGTGAGCGCGCGCTCGCCCAAGCGTCGAAAGTCCGAGTCCTCGGCGAGTCGTGCGTCGACCCGAGCGGACTCCGTGTCGTCGAGCTCGCCCCGGAAGTAGGCGCTCAACAGCGCCTCGTCTTCGCTAGGCTGGGGCTCGGACATCGCTACTCATGGTAGCTCAAACGGGAAACGGGCCGTCATCGAACGTGCGGTCGTGATAGCCCTTCGAGCCCACCGCGACTGCCAGCGCACTGCGTGGCAGCGCTCCGTTGCCGAGACGCCGCAGCACGTAGTCGAAGTCGTAGCGCGGCGTCCACCCGAGGTCGCGACGGGCGGCGCTGTTGTCGTACACGCGGTCGATCGTGGGGAACATTTTCCATCCCAGCCGCGCGTAGACGGCCGCGTATTCGGGAACGCGGCGGTGCACGACGGCGGGTGCGTCTCGGTTTAGCTCGTCGACGTCTTCGC
>JAUIKB010000258.1 GCA_030430975.1 Polyangia bacterium | reverse complement strand
GTGCTGCTCCTCGACGGCGCCGATCGCGTAGTGGTCGCGAACGCCGCGATGCGAGAGATGCTCGGCATAGCGCCGGGTGCCGAAGGACGTCCGATGGATGACGTCGTTTCGTCGCGCCCGATTCGCGAGCTGTTGAAACATGCCCGAAGTGAGAACCGCTCGGTGAGCAGTGACCTTGAGCTCGCGGGAATCGAGACGCGGACGGTTTTGGCGCGGGTCGCGCCCATCGCCGGCGACACCGGCGCGTTTCTATTCGTCCTGGTCGACGTCACCGACGTTCGGAGGTTGGAGAACCTGCGTCGTGAATTCGTTGCGAACGTCTCACACGAGTTGCGCACCCCGGTGGCAGCCATTCGGTCGGCGTCGGAGACGCTGCTGGCGGGCGCCATGCGCGATGAAGAGGCCGCACCACAGTTTCTCAAGATGGTGGACCGAAACGCGACCCGGCTTCAGGACCTCGTCGAGGATGTACTCGACCTGTCGCGCATCGAATCGAGCGGGTTCAAACCGAACGCGCGTAAGATCGAACTCGCTTGGGCGGTCGAACAGGTTTTCGAACTCCATCAAGCGCGCGCCGACCGAAACGAGGTGACCCTGGTGTCGACGGTCGATCCTAGTGTCGCGGTGCTCGCTGACGAACGGGGGCTCGACCATGTCCTGGGAAATCTGGTGGACAACGCGATCAAGTACGCGGGTTCCGGCAGCACCGTGACGGTTTCCATCGAGCGCTCGGACGATGTGGTCGAGGTATCCGTATCGGACACGGGGCCCGGTTTTGATGCACGTCACATCGAGCGTCTGTTTGAGCGGTTCTATCGGGTTGATCCCGGGCGTTCGCGTGAAATGGGTGGCACCGGCTTGGGTCTAGCCATCGTCAAACACCTCGTGGAGTCCATGGAAGGGCAGGTCGGCGCGGACTCGTCTCCTGGTGAAGGCGCGCGATTTTACTTCACGCTTCCTGTCGTTGCAGCGGCGGCCGATCAAGCAGGGTAGCGAAGCGGTAACCCACGCCGCGCACCGTCCGGACGTAGTCGCGAGCGATGCCAAGCTTCTCACGTAGTCGTTTCACATGAGCGTCGACCGTACGCGTTGAGATGTCGGCTTCCTCGCCCCAGACTTTGGTGAGCAGCGCGTCGCGGGTAAGGACGCGACCTTGCTCGTCATAGATGGCGAGCAGCAGACGCAGCTCCCGAGGCGTGAGGTTGACCGGCGCACCGTCGATCCAGACTTTGTGCGCCTCGCGGTCACAGCGCAGCGCGCCGAATTCGACCATCCGCGCGCTCTGGCGCGGAGATGTCTGACGCCGCAGCACGGCGCGGACGCGAAGGGTCAATTCTCGAACGCTGAACGGTTTGGTGACGTAGTCGTCCACGCCGAGCTCGAATGCGACGACACGATCGATCTCATCCGACAGTTCTGTCACGGCCACGATCGGAATCGAGCCTGTGGCGCGTCCCGCGCGTAGCTGCTTGCACACCTCTGTTCCCGGCATGTCCGTCAAGGCGAGCTCAAGCATGATGAGATCAGGGGGATGGTCGCTGGCTGCGCTGAGGGCGGCCGTACCGGTCGCCACCGCATCAACCTCGTGACCGTCGGAGCGAAGGCTGCGCGCCAGTCCGTCGGACGTCTGTTTGTCGTCGTCAACTACGAGTATGCGCGCCACGAACCCCAGACGTACCCAAGCAAAGTGACCGCTGTGTGACGAAGCCGTTCGAACTGAGCAACGCATGTGTGCCGAGTGAAACTTGAACCGTCCAGAGCGCTCCGGTTGCTGGCAGCAACGCCAGATGACGTTTAGGTGACAGAATCGTTGGCTTTGTTCACGGTCCGTTCACGGGCAAGTTGCGAAGCCGACATTCGGATGTCACGGCGACGGTTCAGATTCCCGGTCGACAATGCAGCTCGACGCCTGGACCACTGAAACGCCTGCTGACGCGCAGCGCCGCAAGCGCTTGACCGTTGGCTACCTAGTTGGTGGCGTGACCGTTGCGGCGGCGCTGAGCGTGGTGGCCATGACGTCACACGGTAAGGTGTTCGAACAGGACGACACGATCGACGTCAGCCTCTCGAAGGCGCCTGAGATCGCTCCGGAGCCGGAACCCGAGCCGGAGCCAAAACCAAAGCCGCGCGTCCAGAAGCCACGCAAGCGCAAGCGCAACTCGAAGGTCGCTGTATCGGTACCCAAAGACGTGCCCGACACGGTTCCGGCCGAGTCGGACCCCGGTGGCAATCCCTACGACGAAGAAGACTTCGACGGAGCCTTCGGTGAAGGGGGCGGAGACGGTACGGGGACGGACGGGCCCAAGAAGGTCGTCAAGCAGCAGGCCGAGAAAAAGGCTGAGCCGACCGTTGCAGCTCCCGAGTTCGAGAGCGAACGGGCGAGCTCAACGCCGCCGGTTCAGCTCACCCGCAGCATCCCTCGCTTCCCGGCTTCAGCTCACGCGACTCGCGCCACCGTGATCATTCGGTACAGGGTGTCCCGGTCCGGAGCGGTTAGCAGCGTCAAGGTGCTCAAACCGCACCCGGACGGCGCCGTCACGCAGGCGCTCGTGAGCGCCGTGAAGGCTTGGAAGTTCCGGCCGGCGACCTACGATGGGCAGCCGGTGAGCCGCTGGCGCACAGCTCGGTTTCCGTTCGGAAGATCCAGCTAACATCAACGGTTTATAACATAAGGAAAATCTGATGGCGTTTGATCTTGGCCACATTTGGGCAAGTATGGGGGTGCTCGGCAAGAGCATCGCGGCGGTTCTGCTGGTCATGGCAATTGCGTGCGCCGGTGTAACCGTCGAGCGGCTTCTGGCGCTGGCGAAATCGAGCCGCGAATCGCGACGCTTCGCCGGCAAGGCGGGCCCGCTGCTCAACGACTGGAATCTCGAGGGACTGCTCAAGGCTTGCGAGGAGCACAAGGCATCGGCGTTGGCGCGGCTGTTTCAGCCGATCGTCACTCGCTACGTGAACGCGAGCTCGGGCAACCTGAGCGCCGTGGAGATGGCGCGTAACGAATCCGAGCGTACGCTTGAGAGTCTGGGAACCGACTTGCGAAGAGGCCTATCGGTCCTCGCGTCGGTGGGTTCGGTGGCGCCCTTCGTCGGGCTGCTCGGGACGATCGTTGGGATCATCGGCGCTTTCCAGGGCATCGCTTCGACCGGCTCGGGGGGCTTGGGTGCTGTTTCGGCGGGCATCTCGGAGGCGCTTATCGAAACCGCGTTTGGCTTGATGGTCGCGATTCCGGCGGTGCTGTTGTTCAACTGGCTGACCGGGAAGATCAACGCGGTCGAACTCACGCTGAATCGCTCGGCGGGTGAACTCCTTGACGAAATCGAGAACAACCATGGGCGCGAGAGTCAAGAAACGGTTAGCCAGGCAGCAGCCTGAGCCCGACATCAACGTCACACCGCTAGTCGATATCGTACTGGTGCTGTTGATCATCTTCATGGTGGTCACGCCGTCGCTCGCGCAGGGCGAGACGATCGAGTTGCCCGAGGTCTTTCGGATCGACAAAGCGCCCAAGGATCTCAATCCAGCCAAGCTGGTTCTGGCAGCCAACGGCAAAGTGTTGCTCGACGGCAAGGCGATTCCTGCGACCTCGCTCGAGGAACGGTTGAAGCGAATCCATTCGGTGGACGCAAAGCGTCAGGTGCTGCTGAACACCGATTCGAAAGTTCCCTACCTACGCGTCCGCAATACCCTCGCCATGCTGCAAGACATCGGCTTCAAGGGCGTGTCGCTCAAGGTTCGTCCGAAGAAGGAGGACGGCTAACATGGGCATGAATGTGGGTGGCGGCGGCAAGGGCCGAAAGACGCGTCCAACGCCGCACATGAACGTGACGCCGCTCGTCGATATCGCGCTCGTCGTGTTGATTATCTTCATGGTGATGGTCCCGATGATGCAGAAGAGCTTTTGGCTGAACCTACCTAAAAAAGACGACCCGAAAGACAAGAACAAGACCGAGCAAACGCAGCAGGACGACGACGGTCCCCTGGTGATGACTATCGACAGTCGTGGCACGATTCGCGTCAACAAGGCCGTTCTAAAAAAGTCGGAGATCCAGGCGCGTCTGCCACGGATGTTGGCGGCGCAGCCGTTGCCGGTGCTGTACTTCGATGCGGCGGATAACGTGCCGTACGGTGATGCGGTTGAGGTGATGGACCTGGCAAAGCTATCCGGGGCTAAGGCGATCGCGATGCTAACCGAGAAGGTCGCGAAGTAACGCGCAGAGGTCACCCAGTTGTCACGTATCCGGCGGTGACGTGTCACGTGCTGGGTCCAGTATGCGCGCCGAGTGACAAGGTCAAATCCTATCCCTGGTATTCCCGTTGGGAAAAAAATGCGAATCGTGCTTACGCGGGCTGCGACAGCCGCGGTCTGCGCGCTGCTCGCCCTGCCGGCCACGGCGCAGTCGGATGAACCATACGGCGAGGCGGCTCCTGCTCAGAGCGTGAAGCGGCGAGCGCCCAAGGGCAAGGGCGCGATCTGGGGTGTGGTGCGGGACGCGGCGACCAAAGAGCCCATCGCGGATACGGTGGTCGAGGCGCTGGGCACGGACCAGGTGGTGATCACGGATGCCCAAGGGCAGTATCGGCTGGAGCTGGCGCCGGGTAAGTACACGCTGCGGTACGAGTCGGATTCCCACGTACCGCTTCGCGCTAAGAAGGTTCAGGTTTGGGCGGGTGGTGTTCGACGCATCAACGCCGCGTTGGAACTCGACCAGCAGGGCTCCGAAGAATACGTCGTCGAATTGGAGCCCGAGATCGGCGACAGCGTCGAAGACCTAACGCTAAGGCGTCAAAAGGCGAGCGCCGTGGGCGATGCGGTGGGTCGCTCTGAGATCTCGAAAAACGCAGACAACAACGCTGCGCAGGCGGCCCAGCGCGTGGTCGGCGCGACCATCATCGGTGGACGCTTCGTGTACGTGCGAGGGTTGGGTGAGCGCTACACAAACGCGCTGCTCAACGGCGCGCCGCTGCCCAGTCCGGAACCCGACCGCGCGGCCGTGCCGCTCGATCTGTTTCCGACGTCGGTGCTCGAGAGCCTGACGATCGTCAAGACTTTCACGCCGGATGTGCCCGGTGATTTCGCCGGCGGTTCTGTACGCGTGGAAACGCGGCGCGTGCCCCGTAAATTCTTGTTCAACGCCTCGCTGTCACTCGGTCTCAACACTCAGTCCACGTTTCGCGAACGCCTGTCGTATCGGGGCGGGGGGCTCGATTTTCTCGGCTTCGATGACGGCACGCGCGCAGCGCCGTCAGGCGTACCCGACTACAAGCTGGCGCGTGCCGTGGAAAAGCCGAACGGAGAGTTCGTTCTCGATCCTGAACTTCAGAAGTGGGGCCGGGAGTTCAATACGTTCATGTCCGGCGTGCGTAGGTTCACACCACCGAACCACCGCGCCAGCGTCGTCGTCGGTGACGGCTTCAAGCTAGGTGGCGAGAGTCGCATCGGTTACGTGGCCTCCGTCAACTACTCGCGCAATTTTCAGATACGCGAAGGGATAACCCGTAACTTTGAAGCGAATCCTTCGATGCCCAACGGGATCTCCGTCTTGCAGGACCTCGGGTTTGAACGTGGCATCGACAGCGTGCGCTGGGGCGCGTTCGGTAGCGTGATGTTTGAGGTGAACCCAAAGCACCGGCTCAACCTGATCGGGTTTCGTAGTCAGTTGTCGGACAACGAAGTGTTTGCGCTCAACGGGTTCTACGATTCACAGCAGACCGCCGTCCAGAGCACGCGCCTACGCTTCACCGAGCGGGCGCTTAACGTGCTTCAGCTTCATGGACATCACGACCTGGACGAGTTGAACAAGGCGAAGGTGAAGTGGAACCTCTCGTACAGCGTTGCGCAGCGCAGCGAACCGAACACACGCGACGTCGTGTATCGACTCAATCCGGGAACGTCGAGCTACACGTACGTCGACGGGTCCGAAAGCGGTCGCCACTTCTTCTCGGACCAGGATGAGAAAGCGTTCGGTGGAGGTCTAGACTTCACGCAGCCCCTGACCTCTGATCCTGAGGTCTTTTCGCTCAAAGCCGGTGGATTGGCGTCCGTGAAGAACCGAACGTTTCGCGCCCGACGGTTTTCCCTAAGACGGCAGGCGGCGCCTGCCGATCCCAGCGTGTTCGATTGCGCGGGCACGACCTACGACCAGTCGTGTCCGGACAAGCTGTTCGTGCCGGGCAATATCGGACCGAACCTGACCCTCGAGGAGAACACCCAGGACACCGACGCATACGACGCGGGGCTCAGCGTTTTCGCGGGCTATCTGATGGCACGGTCGAAGCCCGTTTCGGATGTCGAGCTGACTGGCGGTGCGCGCGTCGAGGTGACCGATCAGAGCCTCGACCCCGTCGATCAGTTCGACTCAGGAGTCCAGTTAACGGGCGCCAGCTTGGAAAGCACCGACTGGCTTCCGGCTGGCTCCGTGACCTACAGCGCCACCAAGAAAGCCAAGCTGCGCGCCGCCTACTCTCGCACCTTGGCGAGACCGCAGCTCAGAGAGCTGGCGCCGTTTGCGTACAGCGACTTCTTCGGCGGGCGGCTGACCTCGGGTAATCCTGACCTGACCATCACACGCATCCACAATCTCGACGCGCGCTTTGAGTTCTTTCCAACGCTCGCCGAGGTGCTCGCGTTCAGCGTGTTCTACAAGGGGTTTCAGGACCCGATCGAACCCGTCATCAAACCGTCGGGCGACTCGGGGCTGATCACGTTTCAGAACGCCGACTCGGCGAACCTAATCGGCGTCGAACTCGAGGCGCGAGTCAGCCTCGGCCGCATCACACCGGCAGCCAGCGATTTCGGTATCGTTTCGAACATCACGCTCGCGCGGTCGCGGATCGAAGTGAGGCAAACGGACGTTGCGTTTCTCACCAACCTGTCGCGCCCGATGGTCAATCAAGCGCCGGTCGTTGCGAACGCGGGGTTGGACTTTAATCGGGACGAGATCGGACTTCGAAGCCGGCTCACCTACAACGTTAGTGGCAAGCGAATCGTCAGCGTTGGTGCCGAAGGGCTTGACGACTCGTATCAACACCCGTTTCACCGGGTTGACTTCAACGTATCCAAGCGTTGGGGTGAGCACTTCACGCTGAAGTTCAAGGCGCGCAACTTGCTCGATCCGGATCAACTCGTGACCATCGGATCTGCCCCGAATGAGCCGAACGCGACCCTTCGTTACAAGGAAGGGCGCAGCTTCAGCATCGGTGCGTCGTACGCCTACTGATACAAATGGCGTGATCCTCCGACGGATCCAACAACGTCACCCGGCTTCACAGAATCGTTACCTAGCCCGTACGCGGCGGACACGAACGGGCGGCATGTTCTCGCTGCATACGGACGGGCGAGCGCCCCCACGGTTTTCACAAACGGCGGTTGAGACCGCCATGAGGTAGTCATGCGTACTTTCACAAATGGTCTTGTAGTTCTTAGTCTGCTGGCAGCACCGCTGGCGGTTGCCTGCGGCGGCGACGATGATAGCCCGGCCGATCCCGGTAGCGGCGGTACCGCGGGCACGGCGGGTCAAGGGGGCGCGGGTGGTACTGCAG
>JAUIKB010000257.1 GCA_030430975.1 Polyangia bacterium | reverse complement strand
TACCAACGCTTGTCCTGCGACGGGCAGAAGTACGGGCCGTTGAAGATCTCCTGCAGGCACAGCACTTGAGTGCCCTTCTTGCCGGCCTCCTCGATCATCGGGATGTGCTTGTCCAACATCGCTTTCTGGATGTCGGCCACCGGGACGCTCTCGTCGTTGATGGGGTTCGACGCCTGAATCAGTCCACATCGGATGATGTCGCTTCCGCCTCTGTCGCTCATGCCTGTGCTCTCCTCCGCAGGGTTGGGGGCCGGCGAGGATACAGCACTTCGGCGTGAAAACACCGGTTAACGACCTTGAATGGGCCGAATCTCGGGGTTCGGTAGCTGGATGCTAGTCAGTTGAGGTCCTCACGCTGTGGGTGCCGTCTGCGGCGCAGGTCGATTCGGGATGGGGTGGGCGGCGCACGGGTTGGCTAGCGACGCTGCGTCCGGGGTGCGTCAAGTTGCTGACACCGCTCACGGCGAGTGGGCCTCGGTGGCGGCATTTGGGGGCCAGGCGCTTGGCACATCGTTTGCGTATCGGACGAGGATGACAAACTGGAATTTTGGCTTCTTCGCGTTGACTATTTTCGTCGGCGTAGCGTGTGGTGAAGCGGATGCCACATCCGATCCGGGGACCGGTGCAACAAACGGCGGTGCAGGGGCTGCTGGCGGCAAAGCCGGAAGCAGCGGCAGCGGCGGGGCGGCAGGAGCAAGCGGCAGCAGCGGCAGTACAGGTGCGGCCGGTGCTGGCGGCAGTGGCGGGTCCCGACCGTTCGCGAAGCTCGAGATAATCGAAATAGGCAGCACCAACTCGAACAAGCCGATCGAGTTCGACGTCCCTGACGAAGCGCTTGGGTTCCACATCGCCTCGCGGTCGGATTTCGTCGGCATGTGGGGCGTCGAGCGGGTACTAGGCCCCGACGGCGAAGCGGTGTTCGACGCGTTCACGCCTAAGGGCGGCAACAGTGCCATCGGCTACGGCTACTTGGGGCACGCCGGCGCGACGGTGCCCGCCAACGACCAACCCTCGACTCTGCCGCCCATGGCGGGCAAGTGGCAAGTGGCGTTGTCGGCGGTGCCGACTGAGTCCAAGGTATACATACAGAAAACAAGCGACGGTGAGTTTCACGGCGGTGAACTCGATCTGCACATCTACATTCCCGACGGTCTGAAGATCCACGACCCCGACCCGATGCACGCCATCACGGCGGCGGATGCGGCGATGGATGCGTCGGTTCAGGCGCGGGTCGATGCGTTCTTCGATCGGGTGACTGAGTTCTTCGGCATCGGCCGCGGCCTCGTCGAGTTTCATGCCATCGAGGCGAAGCATCTTGAGGCGGTCGGAGAGGCGGCGTACGGCGAGCTGGTCAAGGTCAGCGGCTCAGTGGACGACGGGCAGGCGGTCCATTTCGTCTGGGCGCAAACGGTGGATCCGTTCGGAGGCTTTCCAGTGTGGGGCATATCGCCCGGTATCCCGGGGCAGGCGATAGAGACCGGGACTCAGGCGAGCACGCTGGCGCTCGCGCTGTGGTCGGAGTTCAACGCGGCTGCCGACGGCCTCACGATGGTCCATGAGCTTGGGCACTTCCTCGGTTTGAATCACACGACTGAACTTGATGGCGTGCACGCCGATCCGCTAACCGATACTGCGCAGTGCGCGGGAATCGATGAGAGCAATCTCGGCGCGTGCCCCGACAAGTCCAACATCATGTTCCCGGCGTTCTACGGAACGACCGGTGGCGTCGGCATCGAGGTGTCGCCGACCCAAGTCGCCATCGTGCGCGGTGCCCCGGTGTATCGCGCGTACGCCTCCGGGCCGGTGGAAACCAACGCGCTCTCCGTCGGTTCGCCAGGTACAGCGATGGCCGTCGACCGTGTTCGTCGCCCCGCGCTAGCCGGTGGGCGGACGTTCGTCGCGTGCGGTCACAGCCTCGGACATGTGCGCTAGAGAATCGCAGACCACCCGCGCATCGATCGTAAGTGGCCGGCCGTGAGGCCGCGCCGCCTCGCTTGGGGCTGCGTCAGGGCACGAGCCCGCGCAACAGGGCTCGTGGTTGCCGCCGTTGTACGTGACGGTGTTGCCGTGGCGGCGCGGAGTCTAATGAGTCGCTCGACCACGCCGCTCTGAGCTCCGTTATCAGCAGCTAGAAGCTCCAACCGATGTTGAAGTTGAGGTTGGGGCTCCACGCGGAACGTTCCGCGCTGCCGGTTGAGCCGCTCGAATCTTCGGCGTCGGCCCGTGCGGCAACGTATAGGGCGCCGCCTTGTATGTAGAGCGAGAAGCCGCCCTTGGTGATGAGTTTGTACCCGACCAGGGGCCCGATGCCGAGCCCGTCGGCCGCCGCGAACGTGCCGGTGTCGGCGAAGCTCGAGTCGGTTTCGATCTTGATGTACATGATCTCCAGACCAAGGCTCAGGCTTTCGAATTTATCCAGAGGGTAAGCGTTGAGCTGGCCACCGATTTCATAGACGGAGAGTCGATCGGTGCCGTCAGTCGTTTCGAGCTGCAGTGACCCTACGCCGCCGATAGCCGCAATCCCGAAGTGGTCTGCCACCCGCACCTCCACCATCCCCTCGACGATCGGCGAGAACAGATGGATCGGTGACAGCGAGAGCGAGACGCGGCGGGCCTGACGCTCTACGGCTGGCTCGGGTTCGGGTGTCTCCAGCGCGATCTCGGGCGGAGCCTGGCTTGGTTGCTGGGGTTGCTGAGCTTGAGGGGGTGGCGGTGCTGGCTGAGGTTGCGGCGCCGGTTGTGGCTGCGGCGCTGGCGCTTGGCCTGCCGATGGGGCGGCGGGTGTTCCAGGGTCGCCTGCGGGCTGAGCCTGCGCGGCACTGGTGAGCGTGACGGTAGCGATGGCGACGAGTGCGGCGGGCACTGGTGTTCTTAGTTGGGGCACTGAAACCTCGGGTGAGTGATTAAGGATGCCCTAGCCTAGCAACGGCTGTGCCAGCCACAATGGCCGTGTTTTTCGCACTTCCGGGGCTGTTCGCGCTTTTCTGTTCACACGTCAAGTGTCGCCAGCGACCTTCTCCAGCGACACCGCGTTGATGCAAAACCGCAGCCCACCCGCCTCGGCGGGACCGTCTGGGAATACGTGGCCGAGATGTGCGTCGCACACGCTGCAGGTCGCTTCGATGCGCGTCATGCCGTGGCTGAACCCGCCGATGTAGTCGACGACGTTGTCTTCGATGGGCTGCGTGAATGAAGGCCAGCCTGTGCCCGAGTCGAACTTGGACGTGCCGTCGAACAGAAGCGTTCCGCAGCACACACACTTGTACAAGCCGGCTTCGAAAAGCGAGCACATCTCGGAGCTGAAGGGACGCTCGGTGCCTTTGGCGCGCGCGACTTGAAATTGCTCAGGGGTTAGCTGCTCACGCCATTGCTCTGCAGTTTTTTCCACACGCCGCGGTGGCGGCACATTGCCGCTTTTGGCGCGGGCGGTAACGTCATCCCAGGTCAGTTTGCTCATGAGGCCTCCTTACACTGCTTGTATTCCGCATCTTGCTACTCGCTACGTTCCGCAGAACGTCCGATATGGGCCGAACGTCGGCGGCGCGGGTTGTGCGTAGTCTTCAGCGCCCGGCTGCGAAACGAACGGCTGCTCAAGCACGGTCTGCAAGCGCTGCAAGGGTGCGTAGTCGCCGCTATGCGCGGCCGCGAGCACTTCTTCGACCTTGTGATTGCGCGGGATGTACAGCGGGTTGATCCGGTCCATAGCATCCGCGGTCTTGACCCGGTCTTGCTCACCAACCCGCTTCAGCCATTGAGACTCCCAGCTAAGAAACTCGTCCGCTTCCGAGAACAGCTCGCGGGCGGGGTCGGGGTCTCCTCGTAACGAGGTGCTCAGTTGTCGAAACAGGCTCGTGAAATCGACGCCCTCGCTCTCCATCAGTGAGAGCAACGTCGACACCAGCGGCTCATCCTCAGGCTGCTCCCCGGTCAGCCCGAGTTTGCCGCGCATGCCGTCCAGCCACAGCGCTTCGTAGCGCGCGGTGTATTCGTCCAACACGGCGTGGGCTAATGGGATCGCTTCGTCGGAGTCATCGGCGATCTGGGGCAGCAGCGTTTCGGCGAGCCGCGCGAGGTTCCATTTGCCGATCGCGGGTTGGTTGCCATACGCATAGCGTCCGCCGCGATCGATCGAACTGAAGACCGTGCTTTTGGAGTACGAGTCCATGAACGCGCAAGGCCCGTAGTCGATCGTCTCGCCGGATATCGTCATGTTGTCGGTGTTCATCACACCGTGCACGAACCCGACGAGCATCCACCGGCTGATCAGGTGGGCTTGAGCGCGCGCGACCGATCGCAGGAGCTCGAGCGCAGGGTTCTTGGCGTCGAGCAGCGTCGGGTAGTGTCGGTTGATCGCGTACGCCGTCAGGCGCGCGACCTTCTCCTGATCGTCGCGAATGGCAAAGAATTGAAACGTTCCTACCCGCAGATGGCTGGCCGCGACCCGCGCTAGCACGGCGCCCGGAAGCGGGCCGTCGCGGACCACGGTGTCGCCTGTGGTGACGGCCGCTAGGGCTCGAGTGGTCGGAATGCCCAAGTGGTACATCGCCTCGCCCATGAGGTACTCGCGCAACACCGGCCCGAGCGTGGCAAGGCCATCCCCGCCGCGTGAAAAAGGCGTGCGTCCAGACCCTTTCAGCTGAAGGTCGCGCCGCTTCCCGTCGCGTCCGACCAGTTCGCCGAGCAGCAGCGCGCGACCGTCGCCCAGCTGAGGCGACAGGTGTCCGAACTGGTGTCCAGCGTAGGCTTGGGCGAGCGGGCGGGCGCCGTCGGGCACCGTGTTTCCGGAGAACAGGCTGGCGGCCGCTTTCCGAACAGCTTCGGAGTCAAGGCCGAGCTCGTCGGCGAGTGCTGCGTTGAACGCGACAAGTGTCGGCTCGGGAAAACCCTCGGGCTCAAGCGGGTAGTACAAGCCGTCAAGTGTTTCGGCGTAGGTATTTTGGAGCGGGAGCAAGGCGGACATGAATGTTTCTGTGATTCGGATCTATGCCGAGGTTGGCCTCCGGGCTACCTGGGGCCTCGGCGGGTTCGCAAACGTCGCAGTGTCCTGGCTGTATGCGGTACGTACCACCTTAAAGCAACCGGTCCGCGCTTGATTCGCAGGGAACCCGATCCACCTTGGATGAAACGTAAGGAGTCCGATGTCCCAGCGAATCCTTCTCTACAAGGCCTATGACTACGTAGAAGCTCGATTGGTCGTCAACGAGCTCGAACTGGCAGGCGTCGCTGCCGAAGTGCACCGGTACTCGGATCCCGAGACCGGTTGGATCAAGGCGGATGTGTATGCGTCTCGTCCGTCTCAGCTCGAAGCAGCACAGCGGGTGCTGGCCGCCTACCGCACGCGTCGCGAATCCAAGGCGGAACGACCCGACGTTGCCTGCGGGCACTGCGGTGAACAGAATCCGGCCAACTTCGAACTGTGTTGGAGCTGTCGAGCGGATCTATAGTCAGGCGCCCAGTCGATGCAGCGCGGCGTCCGCCAAGTGCCCGGTCTTGACCCAAACACGCGCGCCAGACGACCCCGATTTCGCCCGTACCGATCCACCGACCGGGACGCGCATCCACGAGTGAATCCGGAGCTCATCGGGGCCAACTCGGAATGAGCCGTCTAGTACGAACAACTCGGCACCGCCCGAGCAGTCCACGCTGACCTCGGTGTCGCGCTCCCACGTCTCGACTCGAACTTGCTCTCGCGCGTCTCGAAAAAGCTCTGTGACGAGGACGCCCTCACGTTCCAGGTCCTCGACTCCACGTCCGATCGACGGCCGGCGCACCTGCGTACGGTCACTCGGGTCGAACTGCCGCAGCTTAACCAAGATCACGCAGCCCTGATCGGAACGCGGGCTGTGACGCGAGCCGGGGGGATTGCGAACGTATGAACCCTCTGGGTAGTCGCCGTGCTCGTCCTGGAACAAGCCTTCCAGCACCAGGAACTCTTCGCCCTTGTCGTGCACATGCGGAGAGAACCGGCTGCCTGGCGCGTACCTCACCACGGACGTTGCGCGCGCGACTTCGTCACCGATCCGGTCGAGCATTCGGCGCTCGACCCCAGCGACGGGCGATGGGATCCAAGGTTGGTCGGCACTGTGCACGAGGGCACGGCGAGTGAAATCGGCGTTCAGCTCCACAATTCGAGTCTACGCACGCTCCGCGCGTTCGGTTTCGGCCTGTGCCCGCACCGGGTCGAGGAGCTCGTCAGGGGCACGGATCGGCAATACCGATCAAGCGATCGGGCTAGTGCGCGGCGGCGTCGGCGAGGCGAGATCCGAGGTCCCGGACCCTGCAGACGTTCCTCCTCGCTCAGGCGCCATTGCCTACGCGCTCGTGTTGGTCAGCTCGAGCAGCGACAGTGCCAAGACCTTGGTCGCGTTGAGCAGGTCGTCGATGTCGCAGTACTCGTCCGGCTGATGTGCCAGCTCGAGAATGCCGGGACCATACGCGATGCAGTTGTCGATACCCGCAATGCGCGTCACGTGCTTGTGGTCGTAGGTTCCCGGGCTCGCGATCAGTTCCGGCTTTTTCTTCAACACGGATTCGATCGATGTCGCGACGGCGTCGATCACCTTGGATTGGGTTGGGGTCTGTACCGGATGCACGACCATCAATTCGTCGAGGCTGTAGCGTCGCTCGCTGTCGCGGGCTGCGACCGCGTTGAGCAGCTCTTCGATCTCGGTACGCGTCTGGTCGAAGCCTTCTTCGATCAAGAATCGCCGGTCAAAGATCGCCTCGCAGCGATCGGCGACGCAGGGTGTCTGCGGAAACTGCCCAGCTTGGCCGCCGTTGATGCTGTTGATGTTCAGCGTCGCGTTCCGCGCGCCTGCAGGTACGACGGGCATCGCGGACTGGCGAGACGAGACGCGCGGCATCAGGTCAGTTCGCAGCGCTTCGATGAATGCCGCCATGTGTTCGATGGCATTGGCGCCGAGAAACGGCATGCTGCCGTGGGCGACGCGGCCAAACGCCGTGACCTTGAACCAGTACACGCCACGGTGCCCGACGCAGATCCGATCGACGTTCAGAGGCTCCGGGATGATAACGGCGTGAGTGCGGCTCTTGGAGAGGCGGCCGATCTCGGCCAGGTGAGCGACGCCCGCGTAGCCGCCGCTTTCTTCGTCAACAGTCGCGGAGATTTCGACCTCACCGGCGAGTTTTACACCCGCGCGCCGGATCGCTTCAGCGGCGAACACCGACGCGGCGATGCCGGCCTTCATATCGCAGGTGCCTCG
Organism: Polyangia bacterium; assembly: GCA_030430975.1. Taxonomy (GTDB): domain Bacteria; phylum Myxococcota_A; class Polyangia; order Polyangiales; family Polyangiaceae; genus JAUIKB01. Next base: position 337 of record JAUIKB010000257.1, on the reverse strand, counting down.
TCCCCAGATCCTGCCGTCTTTGACGACGCCGCCGAACGGGTCTTCGGTCCATCCAGCAGAAGCGGGGACCACGTCTAGATGGCCGTTGAGGTGGACTCGCGGACCACCCGGTTCGCCGCGTAGACCAACTACATTAACACGAGGATACGTAGGTGAGTGCTCGGGGCGGTCCTCGGCCACGACGTAGTCTACGGCGAAGTCACAGGCCTTGAGCTGTTGGCCGATCAGCTCGGCACACTCGCGATAGTTCTCGCCCGGCGGGTTGATCGTCGGGATGCGCACCATCGACGAGGTGAAGTCGATCAGTTCGTCTCGGGCGGCTTCTACCTGCTTGAGA
>JAUIKB010000256.1 GCA_030430975.1 Polyangia bacterium | reverse complement strand
GTACTGGTGGTCTTTTCACCTGGCTTCTGAAGCGGGTACCACTGGGTGGTTCCGACCAGTCGATACTCAAGGAAGTACCGAAGCGTGTCCTTGTCGGGGTTGTCGATCTCCCAGCTGAGCGACAGCGTGGTCGTCGGCTTACCGGTGACGGGTCCGCCGGACGTACTCATTCCGCTGGGGTTGCTGGACGCCTTGGTGGAAACCTTCTTGACGATCGCCCGCAGGTTCTCAGTGACGAACGGGATCGTGACTTCGCTGAGCACGGCGGTCGGCGTCTTGTTCCAACGCGCGCGCACCTGGAAGAACTGCGCGGTCGGACTCTTGATGTCACCCGCGGCGGTCATCGCCGGACTCCACGTGCTCCAAGAATCGTCGGGTTCCTTCGTGTTACCAGAGCGCGTCGAAAACTCGAGCGCGCCCTTGGAACGCCAGCTCAACCGGCCCCACTTCGCGCGCAGCCCCGCGTCGAACACCTTGCTCGTCCAAACGGCGTCTGCACCGCCGACGCCGCGTATCGGGTGGAGCACTGCCGGGTCACTGGCGGCGATGTAGCGCTGCTTACCCGAGAAGGCGATGGCGGAAATCGAGCGCTCGTCCGTATCGGCAACCAGCACCGAGTTATGCGCCGCTTCGACAGAATAGATACGTCCCTGAACGCCGGTCCCGACGTAGGGCTTGCCGTTCGCATCGACGCTCAGACTGACGAAGTGCTCCGACTTATCGTCGAGCAGTTCCTCGGGCGTGCCGTTCTTGCTGAACTTGTAGAGCGTTCCCTTGCCCTTGGTTGGTGGCGGTGAAGCTACCGGTCCTGGCGGTTGGGTCCCCGGTCGCTTGCTCCCAAAACTAAACCCAGAAAAACTCGAGTAGCTACCCGCTTTGATCTCGTTGGCGATGGCGAAGACCTCGCCGTTCTTGCCGATCGCAATCGCGCGGACCTCGGTGCGACCGAAGTCGTGCATCACCGTGCTCCGACCGGGTCCGGTCACCTTGTACAGCTTTGCCTTGTCCGATGCGCCGGCGTACACAACGCCGGCTGAATCGACGGCGACGGACATCAGGTGCTTTTCGGGAGCGTCGAAGTACACCTGCGCGTTACCGCCGTTACTAATCCGGAACAGCTTGCCCTCCGGGCCGGTCGCCGCGTACAGGACGTTCTTCTTTGCGTCAAAGGCGACATCCCAAACGTGCTCGACGCCTTTGAGCTTAGCCAGCGTAGTTACTTTCCCACCTTGATATTTCAGAACCTTGCCCTTGGGTAGGGTCCCCATCACCACGGCGCCGCCCCACGCCGACGCGAGCGACGTTACGACCATCTCTTCGGTCTTGGCGAGTTCTTCGACCTTGGCGCCTTTGACCTTGAGAAGCTTGCCCTCGTTGCCGGTTCCGAGCAGCACCGACCCGTCCTTCATCGGAAGCATGTCCCAGATGAAGGTGCCCTCTTTGATCGCTACCTTACCCAGGTTTAGACCGGCACGTACGCGCCCGGTGTCGTCGACCGCCACACCCTTCAGGTCACCGCCCGTAAATTCAGACTTCTGATCGAGCTTCCACTTACGTGTGCCGACCGCGTCAGCATCGAGCGCTACGACCGAGACAAGCATTGCGGCATTCAGCAACGCGAACCGACGAACCATTTGCTTCATAACTATTCTCTGCAGATCTTCTTGAATGCAATGCGCCTAGCGCAAAACCTTTTTGACCTTGACCGCCACCTTGTCGGAGCCGGTCAGGAAATACGGGATGGGAACAACGTGACGCACAACCGACTGAAACGACTTGGGCGCGACGCTCGTCGTGCGAGGCCGCAGCATGTCCATTGCACCGGGGGGTAGGTTCTCAGCGACGTGTTGTTTAAACTTCACGCCGCCGCCTTCCGCCCTGTAGGTGATGACGACGCTCTTGGGCGGATAGAAGATGTCTTCTAGGTTTGCCACCAGTTCGCCGACGGACGTGGGGTCAGTCTTGGTCTTTGTCTGGGTGTAGCCGGGAACGATCGACATGGCGACTGTCTTGCCGGCCATCTCCTTTGGAATCGGCACGGTAACGACCTGCGTGACCTCTTTGCCCTGGTAAGGCTGGAACGTCAGGCGGATGCGCGCCGATTGCCCCGGTTCGACCTCCGGCGTGAGCAGCTCCGCGCCGCGCATTTGGTAGATCTCGCGGGCATACCGCAGGTCGATCTCCATGCTGAGTCCCTCGATGAAGGCAGGCTCCCAGGGGTTGTTCAAGAGCGCGCCAACCGAGAACACAGCGCTGGAGCGGAACATGTCACCCGCGTTCACACCGCCGACCGACACGCCGAAATCCTTCAGCTCGATCTCTCCGTGACCTTTGACCTTGAGCTTCGTGGTCGCGTTCCAGCTGATGTCTTGACGCTCCGCAGCCGTCGCCTCCATCGCGCTGCCGAGCGCGACGGCAACATAGGACGGCGTCATGAACTTCTCGTGAGCGACCTCGAATTTCCACTTGGTCGTGGGCGCGCCCGGCACGCCTTTGATGTTGAGCGTGACGGGGAATATCGGCGCCTTCATCGAGTGCGACACGACGATCGATGCGAGGCGATCATTGACGAGCGCACCCACCGGTCGCGACGGCACACCTAGCTTGAACGACCGCGCCTGGCTGGCCATGAACCAAAGCACGCGACCGATGGCCGTGGGCAACGCCGTCACGCCGCTCATCATCATCGGATGTCCAAACGCGACCAGCTTGTCGCCCTCAACGCGGGTCACCGTTCCAAGGCCCATGCCGCTCATGTCGCCGCGAATCAGCTGAACGCCAACGGCGCCGCCGTCCACGAATCGCGTCGGTGCGTTGGGATCGGGAGCACCGCCGCCGCCTGCCTGCATCGGCATCAAACCGAGCGGAGCCATGAGCTGCTTCATCGCGGCAATGCCGCCGGTCGTCATACCGCCCATGAGCAGTGGCGTCGCTACGGGCTTGGGACCCGTCGACGAGCCGGAGAACATCGAGTTGTTCCCGGCAACCTGCTTGGCGTGGCGCTTCAGGTCGTAATCGAGGACCCGACCCGCGAAACGATTCTTACTTGCACCGTTGCCGTACTTGGCGGTCTTTTTCGGCTGCGTCTTGCCCTTTGGTAGCGGCTTCAACGGCCAGCCATGGATCGTCTTAGGCAGCGGGCGCGCCAGATCCGACAACATGTTCTTGATCGGCGTGACGCCGGCTACCTGCTCCGCCGAAAACGTCCAACCGTATGCGTAGGCGCCGATCATCTTGTTGTTGAGGTAAATCGGGCTGCCGCTCATGCCGGCGACGACCTTGGCCACCTTCAACCGCGGATGATCGGTCTTGATCAGGATCAGGTCCTGCTTCGGCCGGAAGTTCTTGAGGACGTCGATGATCTCCACGTCGAAACGCGTTGGCTTGGTGCCCTCGAACACCGTCAGGCCATAGCCCTTCATGCCGCGCTTGACCTGTTCGACCGGCATCGTGTCGGGTCGTGAAGTGTTGTCCCCGGCCTGCGCGGACTTCAGCGCGATAGGAAGAGGAGCCAAAAGGCCCGCTATCGCGGAGCCAACCAGAATCGAGGAAAAGCGCACGGCCAGAGGAGCATACCACCGGGCGTCACTCCGTCTCCCCTTAAATACGTTAATAATTACAGTTACTTAACCACTATCCGTCGCGCCGACGGCGACGTTATCAGGCGCAGGCATCGCGGTTGCATATGATGCCCGAATTGGAAGCCGTCATCCTCTTGGTGCTCGCCACCTCGTTCGGCGCGTTAGTCACGAGCCATTTCGCGCTGTGCGTCGGCCTGTTGCTGCGCCGCCCACGCTGGCGCGGACTGCTAGCGTTGATCGTGCCGGTGCTGGCACCGTACTGGGGGATCGAGCAGCGCATGCGGATTCGCAGTGGGATCTGGCTGCTGGCGCTGGTGGCGTTCTTCGGATCGAGGATCGCAGCGACATACTGATCCGAGCACGACTCGGGACCGCGTAGCAGACGTCAGAGCTTAGACCCGCCGCCCAGCGGCAGCGAGCCGACCCGCGGAGCGGAAACAGCGAGCCAAGAGAGTCGAAGTCCCGAACTCGGGACCACGACCGCGAAGCGAGCCCAGCAAACATGCGGCGCACCCTTCGCACGTGATCGGGCCGTCGCTGTCGTATGTCGAATTCGACGGACCGCCGGCAACCGATCCGTACATCCCGCGCCATTCCACGGTGGATACCGAAATGAATTTGCGCAGCATCGAACGCGAGTGGCGCATCGCGCTCACTCGCGTTCAGAACCAGGCCTTCGTCGATCAGAACGCAGGCTGGGCGCCGAGCGTCTACCTTGGCTTGGCGAATGAGCAGCGACACTACTCCCTGCACGAGAACGCCGCCGACATCGCCGCTCTATTCCTGAAGCGCTATCCAACGGCGGCGATGCGCACGTGGTTGGAGAAGCAGGCGGCAGCGCTGAGCACCGACTAAGGCAAACAGCGTTGCTACGGGGCGTGGGCGTGCGACCTGCACAGTGCCCAGCTGGTCTTCAGCGTCCTGGCCGACGCTACGTGCTGTGAAGAAGTTCAATTGTCCCCAAGTTCAGGTGCGTCGCCTTGTTCAGGTGCCGAGTCAGGCAGCTACTCTTTTCGGTAGGGGCGCGTCTCGGTCTTGGGGAACATCTGGTTGAAGCCTTCGTCGACGAAGCGATCGCGCACCGCGCGCGCAGTGTCTTCTTGGTCGCGCCAGGGTACGGCCACAGCGTAGACCAGGCATGCGTCGGTATATGCAGGATACGCAGCGTAAGCTCCGGAATAGAAGTTCCTGGACATTCCCATGTCAATATATGCATCGACGTACTTAACAACGACGGGGTGGCCTTCCCACTGCGTGTAATGCGTACTGATGGGACTCAACTCGACCGAGTAGCTCTTGGCGCGCTGGCGGCCTGACTTCTCGAACCGGGCGATGCAACTGGCGCTGTCCAAGGGCTCGTCTTCTTTGACGTCGATTACGAACGCCACCGCGATGGCATGATGGTCGTCGCCGTACCGAAAGCCGACGAAGTGCTCGACGCCCCAATACCGAACCCGTTTCCAGTTCTTCCAATCGGGTGTCGGCACGTGGAGTTGATTGTCCTTGTCGTTGCGTCGACCCCAAGGCGCTTTGAGTAGACGCGTGAGCGCGGCTAAGTGCGGGTCGTGGGCGTCGCCGCCCGGGTCAGCTCGGGTTACCGATTTGGGCGTCGGTGGTTTACCCGGCGGCAGACGCTGTACGGAGGAACCGCAAGCGATCAGCAGCAACGCAGCACCCAGCACGGGAGCAACAGCGGCAATGGATCGGAGGGTTCGGCGCATACGTCGTTAGGATAGACGGGCGCGCCCAGGCGAATATTGCTGAGTGTTTGGAAACGGAGACGGAGCCGCGTCTAAACGGCCAAAAACAGCCGCCTATTTGGACTCACGCCTTGACGGTGCGGAGGCGAATCGCGTTCAGGTCGTGGACGCCAAGGCCGAATTCGCCGGCCGTGCGGATGTACGTCGGCTCGCGTCGGGAGTCCTTGAGAGACTTCAGCCCGTGCGCTTTGCGCTCTTTGTCGACGACCTGCCAGCCGATCGTGTCCATCGCGACGGGATCCGTTGAAACGTAGACACCGCCGTGCAGGATCGTGGTGGTCGGGTCGCGATACAGCGGGCCGCGGTCGTACATCATCTTGAAGCCATCGGTGATGTGCAGGCGCACGCGGCTCGTCACCAGCGGATGGTTGTAGAGCATGGCGATCTGCGGACTCGCGTTGTGCGCGTGGTGGTGGTGCGGCACGTCGATATTGCCGTGTGTGATGTTCTTCAGCGTGCCCGTGTAGCCACAGATCGAATGGTCTTTGATCTGAGTCAGGTCGATGACCGCCGTGGCGTTCATCATGAACGTGGCGTATTTTACGGGCGTATTCTGATACAGGTGCAGCGCCGGCATCTTGTGGTTGCGGTTGTTATGGGTGCCGGTCTGTACGCCCTCGGGCAGCTCGTAGCCCTTCTTGTTCACCCGCGTTCCCTGAAGGAAGTTGGGGAACTGCTCGTACACCATGATGTTGCCCGGCTTGACGCCGGCGCCTATCACCGCCTCGACCACCGGCTTGATGAGCTCGAAATTGAAAGCCATCTCGCCCTTTTTCTGACCGGCGATGCCGTTCGGCTTGATGGCGACGATGTCGTCCTTGTGAATGAACTTCTTCATCGACTCGACCAAGTTCGGAGCGCCGGTGAACTCGCACATCGCCTTCTCGAGCATGAGCTTGGCTACGTCGTCTTTGGGCCAGAGTTCGTTCGGCTTCATCAAGGCGCGCAGGTCACCGGCACGCTCCGCCTTAACGACTTTGCCGGGGATCGCCATCGGCACGAATCCAGGCGGTGGGGCGGCGATGAGCGCGTCAGCCGCGACTGGCCGGTTCCACAGGAAGCTCGCGGACGCGGCGGCGGCCGCCGCGCCTGCGGCGCCCTTCACGAACGTGCGGCGAGAAACTGCGGGCAATTGGCTTTCGCGATCGGACTCTGACATCGATTCTCCGTAGCGCCGTGAGGGCGTTGACGCCAACAATATACACGTCGGTTCAGTGGCTGACCACGTGGCGAGGCGATGGCCAACCGGCCGGCACAAACCGCCGGCGACGTGGCCGCCGCCACCCCACGATCTGGCGTTTCCAGGGCGTTTTCAGGGTTCTCGCTGCTGGCACGCGAATCGCAGAGGCCCAGGTCAGGGCACCACCGCCCGGAAAAAGGAGAACCCAAATGGAAGCATCGAAAATGAAGGTCGTTTACGTCATCACCCAGCGCGCTGGACGAAAGTTCTGGAATCGCATCGGCGCCGCGTTCGTCAACGGCGACGGTTCGCTCAACGTGAAGTTGGACGCCATGCCGGTCACCGGCGAGCTGCACATCCGCGACTTCAACAAGACGGCCGAGGACGGCACGCAGAGCGGCGTGACGGCCGCTTCGTCGTTTCGCTCTCGGCCACTTGCCGAAGCGGGCTTGGCCTAGGCCGGACGGCGAGGCCATGGAACCAGTCACCGACGTGCATCTCGCCAGTGGCGACGGTGCACGGGCACTGGAGTCCGAGCTGCTCGGCGCCGGAACGACTTCGGTCTGGCGCAAGGTCTGGATCCGCGCGCTCGCCTTCGCGATCGTCCTCGCCGGCTTGGCGACGGTCGGCGCGGTGGCGATGGCGCGCGGTCCGAGCGTACCGTCCGGTTACGACCACGCAGTCCAGGCCGGCAGCAGCTGGATCAAGCCCGTCCCCTCCACGCCCAAGCGCACGCAACGGGCGGCTATCACTCTTCACGACGTTCCCGCGCCGCCAACCGGTGTCACAGCCGATGGCAAAGTGATTCTCAACGAAGCAACGGCCGAGGAACTAACCCGCTTACCGAGCGTCGGCATGAAGCGCGCCACAGCGATCGTACGGCTACGCAAGAGGCTGAAGCGCTTTCGGCGCGTGACGTCGCTGCTCCGCATCCGCGGGATCGGCGTCCGCACCCTGAAGAAGATCCGCCCTCACCTAGTCCTCGATCGGCCCAAACCCAACAAAGGAGACCGCGTCCGTAACAACACCGAAAAGTGACATC